>JAUIKB010000794.1 GCA_030430975.1 Polyangia bacterium | reverse complement strand
TGTTGTTGCGGCGACTGGCCGTCGTGAAATCCCACGCCAGTTGCAGATCCTCGCGCACCACCCCGCCGTCCTGCAGGCGAGTGAAGATATCGTCGTACAGATCACGCCTCAGGCCTACCGACGGATGGTCGAACGTCTCATCGTCGCGCAGCGCAGCGAACGCCGGCGTCGGCTCGAGCGCGTTGCCGTCAGCGTCGACTACGCCGCGAATCGCGACCAGGTAACGCGTGGCGTCCTTGAGCCGTACGGCTGGGCGGATCATGAACGCGCGCCGCTCGTCGTCTTGGAAATCGGTTCGGTCCAGCTCGGCCCAATGTGGGACCCACTCTCCGGTCTCGGCGTCCATGAGCACCGTCGGCGACGTTGCTACCAGCGACTTTTCGATAGACCACGGAGTCGCGAGACCGGTCACCGTGGCGTCGGGCAGAGGCGTGAGTAACGTGACGCCGGCGGAGAACCCGTCGGATTGAGCGACCACCGAAGGAGGCGTATGGGTTTCGACCACGTCCGCTTTCGGAAGCGTCGTATCACCGAAAGCCACCCGCATGCCTGTGTCCGTCGTTGCGTCTTCTTCCAGGTACACGTTGCTTGGGAACGGGTAGCCACAGTGTGACGGCACGATCGGGTCGCAGTCGTCGCCAAGCTGGGGCACGCCACCGAAAGCGCCCGTGCCGGTAGCGCCTTCTCCGCCCGCACCTCCAGCGCTGATACCGCTCGTTTCCGCGTCGTCCGCTCCGCAGCCGGACAACGCCGACAGCAGAGCGACTGCCACCAGGCTCCCGAGCCAGCTCGATTTCCAAACCATGGGTCAGCATGACGCCTTGCGAGGCTCCGGATCAAACGCTCGAAGATTCCGGCTCGCGAGCCGGATCGCAGTACGAGGCGCGCGGACCTGAACGGATACGCCTGTATTGGGATAACCTCTGATCAGATTGTTACAGGCTTGGGGGGTAACTTGTGTTCAGGACGGCGAAAGTTGGGGGCAAGCCCCGCGAGCCCATAATCTTGTGGTTTTTTCTTGCTGGACCCCAAGGGGTTGGGGTAGGAAACCGTTCTACTGAAGATTCATCCCTGCTCAGCGGTATAGGAACTGAATATACAGTCAGTGTCCGCGACCCGGAATTTGTTCAGTCGTTCCTGAGCACCCGGGCGTATCGACGACCGGGGATGCAATCGCCTGACCGTCCCATGATGAGCCATCGTTTGAGAGCAACCACCATCTCGGGTGCAACGAACTCGATTGCCACCATGCGGCGCAACGGCCCCCCTGTGGGGAGCGGGAATACTGCGGGGGCGGCTCCGTGCTTAAGGCTTCCGTACTTAAGGCCTGGTCCGCGCTCCGGGGTGATTCAGTACTTGACCTGGTCCTGCTCACTGAGCAGCGCCGCTCCTAGCTGAGCAGCACAGGGTCCTTAGGGGTGCAAGGGGAGCGACACGACGTGTCGTGACGTGGCGCATCCCTTTCTTATCAGTAAGACAACGAAGCAGCGTGACTGCGCAACACGAAGAGAAGATCCATGGCCCAGACGTTCGTAAGCAGCAAGCGACCCCAGGACGCGCACCAGCCACCCGAGCCCAGTGACGATGCAGCGGAAACTAGACCCACATCCCAACGAGCCGGCCTGAAGCTGGGGGGAATCACGTTGGACCGGCGCTACACGACCGCGGGAACCGACCCGTTCGATAGCGTCCTGTGGGAACGTCGCAGCAGCATGATCACCAACCCCGACGGCTCGGTGGTCTTCAAGATGGACGGTGCCGAGATCCCGGCTGGCTGGTCGCAGCTCGCCACGGACATCGTCGTGTCGAAGTACTTCCGAAAGAGCGGTCTGTACGGCGAGAAGGATCGCTCGGAGACCAGCGTGCGGGAAGTCGTTCACCGCGTCGCGCACACGATCCGCACCGCTGGCGAGCGCTTTGGCGGCTACTTCGCCACCGAAGAGGACGCCGACGTCTTCGAAGCGGAGCTCAAGTTCCTGCTCGTCAATCAGTACGGCGCGTTTAACTCGCCCGTCTGGTTCAACTGCGGGCTCTACCATGAGTATCAGATCGAGGGGTCGGGCGGAAACTGGGCGTGGCAAGAGGATCAGCAGGCCGTTGCTGAGACCCCCAACGCGTACAGCCGGCCGCAGTGCTCCGCGTGCTTCATCCAGTCAGTCGACGACGATCTGATGAGCATCTATGAGCTCGTCCGCCACGAGGCTCGACTGTTTAAGTACGGCTCAGGCACCGGCACGAACTTCAGCTCGCTACGTGGACGGCAAGAGAAACTCTCCGGCGGCGGCACGTCGAGCGGCCTGATGAGTTTCCTCGAGGTATTAGACCGGGCAGCCGGCGCCACCAAGAGCGGCGGGACGACCAGGCGAGCCGCCAAGATGGTCTGCCTCGACATGGACCATCCTGAAATCGCTACCTTCATCAATTGGAAGGTACGCGAAGAAGAAAAGGCACGCGCGCTGATCGCGGCCGGCTATGAATCCGACTTCAACGGTGAAGCGTACAAGACCGTCAGCGGTCAAAACTCGAACAACTCTGTCCGAGTGAACGACGACTTCATGAAGGCCGCCCTCAGCGGCGGCACATGGGACACCACGGCCCGAACGACGGGCGAGGTAGTCGACACCTACGACGCCTCCGAACTGTGGAACATGGTCGCCGAAGCGGCGTGGGCTTGTGCCGATCCAGGTGTGCAGTACGACAGCACCATCAATCACTGGCACACCTGTCCCAATACGGCGCCGATCAACGCCAGTAATCCCTGCTCCGAGTACATGTTCCTCGACAACTCGGCGTGCAACCTGGCGTCGTTGAATCTAACCAAGTTCCTCGACGACGAAGGCGAGTTCGACGTGGACGGCTACCGCCACGCCATCGAACTGTTCTTCATCGCCCAAGAAATCCTGGTCGACCTGTCGAGCTACCCGAACCAGCCGATCGCACAGAACTCCCACGACTATCGGCCGCTCGGACTCGGATACGCCAACCTGGGCACGTTGCTCATGCTCAACGGCATTCCGTACGACTCCGATCAGGGCCGGGCCACCGCCTCCGCTCTCACATCGATCCTGTGCGGCCATGCTTACGCTACCAGTGCCAAGATGGCCGCGACCAAGGGCCCGTTTGCCGGCTACGCGAAGAACCGCGAGCCGATGCTGAAGGTCATGCGCCAGCACCGCGACGCGGCGCTCGCGATCAACCGCGACGAGTGCCCCGACAGCCTCTGGAAGGCGGCCTGCGAAGACTGGGACGACGCCGTCAAGAGCGGCGAGCAGTACGGCTACCGCAACGCCCAGGCGACCGTGCTGGCACCGACCGGCACCATCGGCCTGCTGATGGACTGCGACACCACCGGCATCGAACCGGACTTCGCCCTAGTGAAGTTCAAGAAGCTCGCCGGCGGCGGGTACTTCAAGATCGTCAACCAGTCGGTGCCAGCGGCGCTACGTCGCCTCGGCTACAGCGAGGTTCAGGTCCGCGAGATCGTCGCGTTCGTGTCCGGCACGAATACGCTGCTCGGGGCGCCACACATCGACCGCTCGGCCCTCAAAGCCAAGGGCCTCACAGACGAGGATCTGAACAAAGTCGAGGAAGCGATTCCCGGTGTGTTCGATCTGAACCTCGCCTTCGCGCCCTGGGTCTTGGGCAAGGACGCTTACGAGCGCCTTGGCATCACGTCCGAACAAATGTCGACGGTCGGCTTCAACCTCTTGCGGCACCTCGGCTAC
>JAUIKB010000793.1 GCA_030430975.1 Polyangia bacterium | reverse complement strand
CATGGCAGGTGATGAGGCTGCGCAAACGCGCGCGCTGATCGCGGCGGGGATGGTGGACCGACTCGAATCGGTGCTCGCTACGCAGCAGCAGTCAGCACGCGAGGCGCGTCGTGTCGAGGAGCTATTTGAGCGCTGTCGGACCATGGAGCTGATCGGGCGGCGGCGCAGCGCGCTGGAGTGCTCAGCCGACGAGGCGGTCACGCACGACGAGCGAGCGATCGCGGTTCGCCGTCGCATCGTCGAACGGCGGCTGGCGGGGCCGACGGTTCGCGTGCTGCTCGGTGGCGACTCGCGTCACATCGCTTTTGGCGACAACGTGATCATCGGGCGATCAGGTGCGACCGTGAACGTCTCGTCTCCCGCGATCAGCCGGTCTCATTTATCGGTGCGTCGGCAGGATGGGCGCGTCGAAGTGCTGGATCTCGGTTCGAGCAATGGCACGCTGGTGCGTGGAGCGCGCTTGGACGCGGTACTGCCGGTCGGCGCGGGCATCGAGCTAAGCCTGGGCGGTGAAGTGCCGATCAGCATCCGTCCAGTAGAAGGCAGCGGACGCTTGTCGGCCGTGAACATCGCCGTGGCGGGGCAAGAAGTCCTGGCGCCGCTCGGTCCACTGCGGCTTGCTAGCTGCGACGTCGATATCGCCGAGGATGAGTGGGTCGAGCTGAAGCCACTGTCGCCTATGCATCTCGGTGACTTCGAGTTTCACGAAACGATCCAGCTCTGCCGCGGCGATGTCATTACCGAGCAGCGGGGTGGCCGGCCGGTGTTAGAGGTGCCTACGTGAACGAACCGGGCGCCACGTGAGCTTCTGGCAACGTCTGTTCGGTCGTGGGGAAAAGGACACGCAACAGCTCGAATCGCCATCGGCTGAACCAGTCGCGGCCCCCCAACCCGAATCCGAGACCAGCGCTCCGCTGACTCATCTCGAGGCGCTCGCCGCCGATGACGGTGACGGTGACGGTGACGCGGCGCTCATGGAGTTCCGCGCCGCGGCGGGTGGCGCGTTCGAACGAGCCGCTCTGGACGCCGTGCACGCGGCGGTGGCCGTCAACCGAGCGCCCAGCGCGCTACGCGTCGCCGCCGCGGACGTCCACGTTCAGCGCGGCGAACCCGAGTCAGCTGTGGCGGTGTTGAAGGGTGACCGGAGCACTGCCGGGCTGCTCTTGATCGCCGACATCCGCGCCGAGCGAGGCGACGTGGCCGAAGCGTTGACTCTGGTCGAAACGGTGATCGCCCGCGAGCTGGATGCACCAGGAGCGTCCGAGCGGCGCATGCGGCTGCGTAGACGTCTGGGGTCGCCGATGGCGGGAGCACCGGATGACGACGCGGCGACCATCCTGCGTTCCGATACGCCGAAGACGGACTTGCGGGTTGTTCGTGAGGCGGGGCGCGGTGGTGCGGGTACAGTCTACGAAGCGTTCGACGACGCACTAGATCGTCGGGTTGCCTTCAAGGTCTACCACCGGCCCAAGCTGGACCGGGCGAAACTCGAACGCGAAGCGGCCCTGGCCGTACGGTTTCGGGGCGAAACCACACTCAGAGTCTACGCGGTTGATCCCGACCAGGGTTGGCTTGTGCTCGAATGGATCGACGGCGGAGCCTTGCGCGGTGTGATCAAGCGCGCTGATCAGCGATTGCTGCTGCCTATTGCCAAGTGGTTTTTTCCGCTGTGCGAGGCGGTGCATCGAGTGCATGAAGCCGGCTTCGTCCACGCCGACCTCAAGCCGGGCAACGTGCTCATGCGAACGTCTGGGCAGCCGGTCCTTGCCGACTTTGGCATCTGCACTCCGGTCGGCACCGCGGCGACCGGTGGGAGTATGGGGTACCTCTCGCCCGAACGACTGCGTGGGGAACCACTCGACAAGAGCGCCGACGTGTTCGCCCTGGGGAGAATCCTGGAAGACGCGCTGGGCGTCGTTGCCGATGTTCTCGACGAGAGCGAACGGCGCAAGTGGCTGTCCGTAGTCGAGAACGCCACGCGAACCGAAGGTCGCCCCAGCGATATCCGAGGGTTACTGGCACTGAGTGACGCTTGACGTCAGCCGGGTCGGGCTAATACTACTCAGCCCAGATTGGCTCATCGGAAAAGTCGGCAATGAATTGCCGCTCAGTCACCACAAGGATGACCTCAGCCACCACCGGACGAGGTCAGCCACCACAGGACCACACATGGCAAAAACGTACAGCGATCTCTTCTCTACCGTGAAGGACAACGTCCGCACGATCTCTTTAGAGGATCTCAAGTCGCGGCTGGAGAAGCCGGACGCGCCTCTGCTCGTCGACGTCCGCGAAAAGGACGAGTTCCGAGGCGGTCATTTGCCGGGCGCACTTCACGTTCCGCGTGGCTTCCTGGAGATGCAGGTCGAACAAAAGGTGCCCGACAAGAAGCAGGAGATCGTCTTGTACTGCGCAGGCGGCGTGCGTAGCGCGTTCGCGGCCAAGACGCTTGCAGACCTGGGGTACGAGAATGTGCTCAGCGCGAATCCCGGATTCGTGCGCTGGAAGGATGTTGGTTATCCGGTGGAAACCCCGCCGGAGCTGTCGGCCGCACAGCTCGATCGATACTCGCGTCACCTGCTGCTGCCCGAAGTGGGCGAAAAAGGCCAGGCGAAGCTGCTCGGGTCACGAGTCTTGCTGTTGGGCGCGGGCGGTTTGGGCTGCCCGGCTGCGCTGTATCTCGCGGCGGCCGGCGTGGGTACCCTCGGCATCGTCGACGCGGACGTCGTCGACGCGTCGAACTTGCAGAGACAGGTGCTGCACTCGACGTCCCGCGTGGGTATGCCCAAGGTGGACAGCGCCGAGCAGGCGATCGCCGACTTAAACCCTGACGTGCGCGTGGTGAAATATCAGGAGCGTCTCACCAGCGAGAACATCGAGCGGATCTTCGCCGAGGGTCCCGACGGCAAGGGCTGGGACGTTGTGGTGGATGGCTGCGATAACTTCCCGACGCGGTACTTGGTGAACGACGCTTCGCTGTTCAACAAGACCCCTGTGGTGCATGGCTCGATCTTTCGCTTCGACGGACAGGTAACGACGTTCATGCCCTTCGATGGTCCTTGCTATCGCTGCCTGTACCCGGAGCCACCGCCCGCGCATCTAGCGCCGTCGTGCGCAGAGGCCGGCGTGTTGGGCATTTTGCCGGGGATAGTCGGCACTCTGCAGGCGACCGAAGCGATCAAGTTGATCCTCGGGCAGGGAGACCTGCTGAAGGGCAGGCTTCTCACTTACGACAGCCTCGGCATGTCGTTCCGAACCCTGCGTTTGCGCCGGGACCCCGAATGCCCGGGATGCGGGGAGAACGCGTCGATCACAGAGTATATCGACTACGAGGGTTTTTGCGCGGGCGTGGGTTGAGTTAGCGCGAGCTGTAAGCAGCGCTGTCTGACGCGCGTTGTTCACGCGTGGCTTACAGCACTGGAGACTCCATGACCCAACCCAACCTGTCGTTCGTCATTTTCGCGTGCCTCGTCGCGGCATGCGGGCCCGGTAAGTCTGAGGTCAATAACACGCCGCCGCCGACGACATGTCCGCCCGGCCAGTACTTCGACGGCACGTACTGTGTGGTTCAAGGGACGGGCGGCGCGCCAGCGACTGGGGCTGGCGGCGCTAGTGCCGGGGCGGGCGGCGGTGTGGCGACCGCAGGAACGGGTGGAGCGGGTCCGGTTTCAGGGTCCGGTTGCGTACCGGCCCAGACGCTTGACCCCGCCGCAGCCGCGGCTGCGGCGC
>JAUIKB010000792.1 GCA_030430975.1 Polyangia bacterium | reverse complement strand
CTGGATCGCGCGAGCCAGCGCTGTTGGGTCAACGCCTGTGGAGATGTGGGGATCGCTTTTCGTGACTTCGCGGCGTGTCGACTCAAGTGCCTGTTGCCTTGTCAACTCGCGCCAGAGACCGGCGGCTTCGTGGCGCGGGCCGGGTCAAGCCCTGCGTGCTCGAGCTGCGTTGCGCAGCATTGCGCAGCAGAACAAGCTTCTTGCGAAGACGGCTGCAAGCGCCGTTGATGCACAGGCTTCTGTACATCGAGCCGTTCAACGCCGGCTCGCACGCGCAGTTCGGCAACGCGCTGCACAAGGTATTAAGCGACCGGTTCGAGACCCACCGCCTCGAGATGCGCGGGCGGCATTGGAAGTGGCGAATGCGCGGAAGCGCGGCGTTCCTGGTCCACCATCAACGGGAGGTCTTGTCGGCGCGGTGGGATGTGTTGTTTGCGTCTTCCTACCTACCGCTCGCGGAGCTCTACGGCCTGGTCCCGTCGCTCGCTGCAGTACCGAGCGTGTTGTTCTTTCACGAGAACCAATACGCCTATCCCAACCGCCAGGCGGTGCAATCGTCGCGGGACCTGCACTACGGGTTCACGCAGCTCGTCTCGGCGCTTGCGGCAACCCGCGCCGTGTTCAACAGCGCCTTCAATCGAGACAGCTTCTTCGAAGAAGCCAATAGCGTGCTCAAACGCATGCCCGATGCGGTGAGCCCGGAGTGGATACCGAGTATCGAGCGCAAGAGCTGTGTGCTGCCACTGCCGCTCGACCTTCCCGATGTGCCACCCGCCACCGCGCGCGATGAGCGTTCCGCAGGACCGTTGATTCTGTGGAATCATCGCTGGGAACACGACAAGGGCCCGGACGATCTCCTCTGGATCGCAGATCAACTAGCCGCGCGTTCGGCGCCGTTTCGGCTTGCCGTCGCGGGCGAAGCGTTCGCGGCCGTTCCAGCCGCGTTCACCCAGCTCGAACAAAGGCACGGGGCGCGCCTCGAGTGCTTTGGTCGCGTTGAAGGACGTGAAGACTATCGGCGGCTCATGGCTCGCTCAGATGTCGTGTTGTCGACCGCCCGGCACGAGTTCTTCGGCGTCAGCGTGCTCGAAGCTGCTCACTTTGGTGCTCGTCCACTGGTGCCGGACCGGCTCGCTTACCCTGAGTTGATCCCCGCCGAGCATCGGTACTCAGACCGGGCCGAGGCCGTGGAACGGCTCGCTGCTTGGTGCGCTGAGTGGCGTACAGGGAAGGTGCTGCGGGGCGACTTTCGGAGCCTTACCGAGCCGATGCGCAGCGTAGGACCGCGCTATGTTGAGTTGCTTGAGGACGTGTCTCAGACCACGCGCAATGTGCCTTAGCCGACGTCTTCGTCGGTGCGTCGTGGGCGCCGGTTGCATTGCAAGATGCGCTTCCTTACGCGGACTGCGTCGGGCGTGATTTCGGCGATCTCGTCGCGATCGATGAACTCCATCGCGGTCTCGATCGTCAGCTCCTGAGGAGGCGCTAGAATGACGTTCTCGTCCCGGCCGGAAGCACGGATGTTCGTCAGCTTCTTTTCCTTGGTCACGTTGACGTCCATGTCGGCGGCGCGGTTGTTGCGACCGATGATCATGCCCTCGTAAACCTTGGCACCTGGACCGATGAACATGACGCCGCGCGGCTGAAGATGAAACAACGCGTAGGGAGTTGCTGTGCCTTTCCGATCGGAGACGATCGCGCCGTTGGTGCGCCGTAGCATCGGTCCGGAGTAGGGAATCCAGCCGTCGAAGAGGGTGTTCAGCAGTCCGGTGCCGCGGGTTTCGGTGAGGAACATCGAGCGGAACCCGATCAGCGCGCGCGATGGCACCTTGAACTCCACGCGACTGCGTCCCTTGCCCAGGTTGTGCATCTCGACCATCTGCCCGCGCCGCTCGCCCAAGCGCTGGGTCACGGCTCCGACGTACTCTTCCGGTACGTCGACCACCACCCGCTCCTGCGGCTCACATGGTTTGCCGTCGATCTCTTTTGTGACGACTTCAGGCATCCCCAGCGCGAACTCGTAGCCTTCGCGGCGCATCGTTTCGGCGAGGATGGCGATCATCAGCTCGCCACGCCCATACACGATGAACTGATCCGGCGTTTCGCCGTCCTCCACGCGCATGGCGATGTTCCGGTTCGCTTCCTTTTCGAGGCGCTCACGGACGTGACGGGAGGTGACCCACTTTCCGGCGAGTCCAGCCAGGGGCGAGTCGCTGACGAGGAACCGGACTTTGATCGTCGGTTCCTCGACGCGAATGCGAGGTAGCGCCTCGGGGGTCTGTGGGTCAGTGAGCGTGTCGCCGATCTGTACCTTCTCGAGCCCCGACACGGCGACGATATCGCCGGCAGCTGCGCCGTCGATCTTGACCCGACCCAGATTCTCGAATCCGAACAGGGTACCGATCTTTTCGCGGGTGTTCGCGGATTCGCCCATGAGCTGGACGATTTGCGCCGGGGCGATCACCCCGCGGCTGATGCGGCCTATGGCGATGCGTCCGACGTACTCGTCGTGCTGGGTGTTGTTGACGAGCAGCTGGAACGGACCGTCGGGGTCGCCCGGCGGCGGCGGGACGGTCTCGACGATCGTCTCGAAGAGTGGGAGCAGGTCGTTGCCTTCGTCCTCGAGTTCGCGTTTGGCGATCCCGTCTTTGCCGATCGCGTACAGTGTCGGGAACATCGTTTGCGACTCGCTCGCGTCGAGCTCGCAGAACAGGTCGAATGCCTCGTTGACGACCTCGTCAGGGCGAGCGTCGTGGCGGTCGATCTTGTTCACGACCACGATGACGGGCATGCCGAGGCCAATCGCTTTGCTCAACACGAAGCGCGTCTGGGGCAGCGGGCCTTCTGCTGCATCGATCAGCAAGATGGCGCCGTCGGCCATCATCAGCGTGCGCTCGACTTCGCCCCCAAAGTCAGAGTGGCCCGGCGTATCGATGATGTTCAGCTTGTAGCCGTTCCATCGGACGCTGGCGTTCTTCGCGAGGATCGTGATGCCGCGCTCCCGCTCCAGGTCGCCGGAGTCGAGCACGCGGTCGGTTACTTCGGCGTTGGCACGGAACACGCCGGTCTGCTGGAGCATCGCGTCGACCAGCGTGGTCTTGCCGTGGTCGACGTGGGCGATGATGGCGATGTTCCGGAGTTTTTCGGTGGGGGTCTGGCTCATGGTTCCCAGGGGCTAAGGGCGCGCTGCTATGCCACGAAGCGGCCACCCGGGGCCAGCCCAAATCGGAAAACCCGCAAAAACCGGCTCTACTGACGCTTCATCGGGACCACAAAGGGGGCTCGTGCGCTGGCGGACGCCCGTGGCGGCACGAGCACCGAACGTCCAGGTCTGACCTTGGGAGCAGGCCTGGGACGGGCCGCCTCGCCGCGCGCAGCCGGTTTGGCCGGGCGCTTGCTCGTCGGACAGCCGCTGTCGCGCACCAAGCCATGCGAAAACAGCTTACGGTAGGTCGGGTCGCGCTCCGGTTGACCTGGTGGCGGCACTTGCCGGCTGATGTACCAAACGTCGAACTTGGTTACTTGGTCCTGAGGTCGACCGGTCAAACGATGGTGGTTCTTCAACAGGTCGCGAAAGCCGTTGTAGTAGCCACGGTAGCGATCCTGTTGCACGCGCGTGTGAAAGCCGCTCCATAGCGGTCCAAGCTGGGGGCCACGCGGAAGCTTGCCTCGAAAGTCGGGCTCTTTCCCGGTCAACGGATCCAGCTTGCGTCCATCTCGGGTGCG
>JAUIKB010000791.1 GCA_030430975.1 Polyangia bacterium | reverse complement strand
GGAACGTCACGCCGATGAACGGAACGCCGAGTGAAATCTCGGCTCGGATGCCGATGTCGCTCGTTCCGTCGACGTTACGAAGGACCCCACCCAGGCCAAGTCCGAAGTACGGAATGAACATCATGGTGTCGGTGAGCGCTTGAGCGCCAGCGGCGACTCGCCACATGTTATCCGCGTCGGTTTCCCCAACGACCGACCAGGCGAGCCAGTGCGGCGCCCCGAACTCATAGCCAGCGCGGAGCACCAGCGAGCTGTGATCGATGCCGCCGCCGATGCCGAGCAGCACGCCTCCGGGCACGACAGTCGGTTCGGGCTCGCGCACGGCGAAATCCAGCTTGTGGCTGTCGCGAAGACTGAGCCGCGCGCGCGAGTATCCTTGAGCGTCCTGTTTCGGTAGCTGGTGCGAGGCGATCTCGTAGCTCGAATTGGGATCGAGGAAGACCTCCACGTCGACCGCGTCGGTGGCGGCCCAGTCGCGCAGCGGCGACAGCGCATAGACGAAGTCGGTGTCGATCGCTCCGGGGACGTCACCGGTGATGAGCACATGCCGCGCAGAAATTCCGGGCAGTCCGTAGCCCCGGCGCCCGGTGCCGGTGCGCACATCGTGCATTGGGCTTGAGAAGACCAGCGTGGCGCTTGCGCCGGGAGCAACGGTTATCGAAAAGCCAGAGCGAGCCGCGGTCTGGATCCACTGGTCGTGGTTCGGATCGAGCTTCCGGACGCGCGCGTCGATCGCCTTCAGCTGGTCACCGGTCGCCCGCACACGGGCATCTCGACCATCCACCGTGATCTGGATCTGCTGGCGGTCGCCGCCGTAGAACGCTCCCATCGCCGTGGCGGTGGCCCCGGACGGGTTGGACACGGTGTACGTCGTCTTGAACCGACACGTCGGCACCTCGTCGTCGGCCGCGGTGCACCGAATGCTCAGCTTGGCGGCGGTCACGCGCAGCATGGTTGGCTCGAGGAGGTAGACATCTCGCTCACCGCTTTCGCCACTGGGGATAAACGGGGCGGCCGCGTTGGCGTGCGCTGCCGCTGGGATGCTCAAGCCAAGCGCGAGCGATAGCTGGGTCACGCTGACTCGTGGACGGAAGCTGGGCACTGCGTACAACTGTAGCCTGAACGCCGGTTTTGGTCTGCAGCGCCGTAGTGAGTTCAGGTAGACTGCGTCGAGCTTCTCCGGTTAGCTTTGAGCAATGCGAACGCGCGTTCGGTTGGCTGTGTCGTCGACGCTCCTGGCGCTCGCCGCTGGTGCGTGCTTTGGCGACCTGCCGCCACCCAGTGAGACGGGCTCGACTTCCGCGGGTGGTTCAGGCGGCGATAGCGGCGCCGGGGCTGGCGGTGCCGCAGGAAATGACGGCGGAAGTGGCGGCGGAAGTGACAGCGGAAGTGACGCTGGCGGCGGCACGGGCGGTTCCGACTCGTGCTCGCTGTCGATCGTGAATTCGGGTGAACTACCGCAGTTGCAGCCAGGTCACGCCGATGCTTCCGGGCCGGCGGTCGTCGCGACTCCGCAGGGATTCATCGCCATGTACCGTTCCTACGAGAGCGGCGATCTATGGGCGAACGCATTTCGAATCGGCGAGACTGGAGCAGGCCCGGCGACCCGAACGCGGCTAGATGCGTGTCCGATGTATACGCCTGCTGATGGGACGGGTTTGGTTTGGCATGAGTTGTCGGGAGTAGCCGCGATGACCGTACCCGACTGTGGACTTGGTAGTGGTGCGGGAGTTATATTTTTCCGAGTGGGTATTGATGCGGGCCTAGAGGGTTCCAAGATCCGCAACCCGGAGTTCCTCGAACTCTCGCTGAGCGCGAAAGCGTTGGCCGTCACTAACGTCGCGGGTGCATCGGAGTTCGTTTATCGAGCACGCACGGGTTTAGGTTCGGATTTGCAGCGCGCGGTGCTTCAGGAGAACGCGTTTGCGAGTGGCATCACGCCAACGCCCATGCTGTTCAACGGCGCCGAGGGCGACTACGTTGCCGTCGCCGGAACGGATCAGATCCGCGCGTTCATCGCGCCGGTGTCGAGCGTTGAGCAGATCGTTGTGCAGATCTCGTCGCCGCTCGAAGCCATCGACTCCACCGGTGGGGTTAATAAGGGGCAACTGATCACGCTCCCGATCGGCGGGCCGGTGACCGCGACCGCCTGGGACGACCGTGTGGCTGTGGCTACCACGACCGCCGGCGAGTTGACGTGGCTCATAGCCAACACCGATCGAGAAGTAGTCGCGCGCGACACGCTGCCCGGAGTCACAGCGATCAGTAGCGCAGCATTGAACGATCACCTCTTCATTGCAGGTGCGAGCACCTCGCGCATTCGGATTGCGCGGGTGGATGGCGTCCGCGGCGCGGATCCATCGTTCGCTCAGGCGGTCGAGTTGGAGCCTGAACAACTGCCAACGTTGAACGACTATACTGGCCAGTGGATCGCGACGGCTGCTGGAGCAAATCGCGTCGCGCTGCTGTGGCTAGCCCACAACCCAGACGCCCCGACGTCGGCTCCTGGCGGGTGGGCGCTCCTGGAGTGCCAGAACTAGCCAAAGAACCAGAACTAGCCAAAGAAAAGGTGTAGCTCGCACCTCCGACCTCCAGCGTAGCCTCGGCGCCCCTTACCCCGTGGACCGCGGGGGCCAGGCGAAGCCAAAAGCTGAAGCCGGCCTGGCGCTACGCCGGGCCTTCGTTCAAGCATTCCTTAGAGCAGCCGTCGCCGGAGACGGTGTTGCCGTCGTCACACTGCTCGCCCTCGGCGGTCTGGACGACGCCGTCGCCGCAGCGTGGCCCGAAGCGGCAGTCGGACTTGCAGCCGTTGTAACCGCCGGCGTTGGTACCGTCATCGCACTCTTCGCCGAACAGGCTGTCGACCTGCGCGTCCCCGCAAAACGCTCCGAGCACGCACCCCGGCGCGCAACCTGCCATGCCGGTCGTCGAGTACGTTGCGAGGTTGACGCCGTCGTCGCAGACTTCGGGCGGGTCTTGGAGCAACGCGTCGCCGCAGCGTGGCCCGCGCTTGCAATCGGGAGTGCACGAACCGTAGCTGCCGTCGTTGACGCCGTCGTCGCAGGTCTCGTCCCCAGCGATAATGCCATCGCCACAGACCGGACCGCAGGTGCTTTCGGTGCTGACAAAGCCGTTGAGCGTCAGGTTGAAGTTCGACGCGTTGGTGTGTCGCTCGGCGTGGAACAGTCGCACTTCGTATAGCTTGCCGACCTCTAGGGCCAGGCTTGTCGCCGTTGCCGTATCGAGCGTGAACGAACCCGAGCGCTGCGGATGCAGGCCGCCGAGATCCAGCGCGAGTCGCTTGTTGACGAACACCCAAACGTCGTCGTCTCCTGAGAAGCTGAGCTGTTCGCCGCCTTTGAACTCAAACCAGTAAAGGATCTCGCTGGTGAATCCGAAGTTGTGCCCGTTCGACGCCGTTTCCTTGTTTTGTGCGACGAATCCAGCATTATCGAACGGGAAAAAGGCCGCGTCAGGGAAGAAGTACGATCCGTTGGGCTGCTGAGTTAGGGTCAACGTCGAGATCATCGTGACGCGATTGGCGCCGTCGGTGTACCACTCGTCGAAGTTAGCCTCGGTTGTGTTCTGGGTGCCGTAAGGACAGGGACCGTTAGGCGCCGTCCCGTCACAGATCCCGGTGTATTGCGGTTTGCCGTTGGCCTTGAGCATGCTGCCGACCAGGCCCGGCGTTTCCTGTGAGCCGCCGAACGTTTCGAAGTCAGGGTGACGTGTTTCG
>JAUIKB010000790.1 GCA_030430975.1 Polyangia bacterium | reverse complement strand
CCTTTCCGACATCCTTGGTGGTAAAAAATGGCTCGAACAGCTTGTCTGCGACCTCTGGGTCGATGCCCGGGCCGTTGTCCTCTACGTGGATCACGACCGCGTCGCCTTCGGCCTTTTGCGCAGACAGCCTGACGCGCCCCCCGGCGCCGCACACGTCGGCTGCATTGAGGATCAGGTTGAGCACGACCTGCACGAGCCGCTCGCCGCCGAGTGCAACCTTGGGCAGGTCGGGATACACGTCGACGACGAGCTCGACGTCACGCATCGACGACTGCGGAGTCACCAGCGTGACGGTGTCGTAGATCGCCGACTCTACGTCGCCGGGACCGTCGTGGTCCTCATTCGCCGTCGGTCGGGCAAACTCGAGTAGGTCACGCAGAATCCGATTGATCCGTTCGGACTCCTTCTGCATGCGCTCCAGAAAATCCTGTTGTTCTTCTTCGCTCAACCCGCCGGCCAGGAGCAGGTCCTGCATCCCGATCAGCGCGGCGATCGGATTGCCGATCTCGTGGGCCAAGCCCGCCGCGAGGCGTCCTACCGACGCGAGCCGCTCGGTTCGCACCAGCCGGTCCTGCGCTTCCTTTAGCTCCTTCGTCCGCGCCTCAACCTCGTCCACCTTGCGGCGGAGTGACTCCTCTTCGCTCAACAGGTGTCCCGTCATGCGCTGCAGACTGATGCTCAGCTCCGCCATCTCGCGCGGACCGGAGGTCGGCACATCCCACTTGCGCGCCCCGCTCGCCACGCGCTGTGCGGACGCGGACAATGCGTCGAGCGGACGCACGATCAGGCGCGTCAGGGCGAAGTACGCGACGACTAGAAACGCCAGGCCGACAACCCCCATGTACAGGCCCACGAGTCGCACCAGGGGCGCGGCGCGGGCCACCTCGTCGTCGGTGCGCAGCACCGCCACAACCGGCCCGTGATTGCCGGGCACGATCACCGCCAGCGCCCGACCGTGTTTCGTCGACACCGCGACCACGTCCTCACGAAGCGGGTCGACCTTCAGCGGCAGGCTGTCGACCGCGACCGGCTGTCCGACGCGCAAGTTGACCTCCCCGGTTTTCCTGTAGACGCCGATCGCCTCGACCCCCCGGGAGCCAACCTCGGCGTCCAACAGCCCGCGAAGCTGTTCGGGCGTGCGGCGCGCCCGAGCTTCAGCCACGTGTCCGGCAACCGCCCGGCCCAGCGAGCGTGCGCTTTCGTCCCGAATCTCCTGCAGCGCGTAGCTGATGTACGTGCCAACCGCGACGTACAGAGGCACAAAAGCCAGTAACAATAGCCCGCCCAGAAGCAGTAAGATCTGAAGGCGGAGCCCCGGTTTCATCGGCGTCCTGCATCCTACTCCCCGACCGTGCCGAAACACACCGATCTAGCCCAGAACGACGACGCGCGGCCGACGCAGTCCCGTCTGATGCGCCGGGTAGAGGCGTTCGTGCCGAGCGACATCACCGGCGTGGAAGAGCGCCGCCGCGCACGACTCGCCGTGATCATTCCCTTGGCGATCATGTGCGTCGGGGTGATCGGCGCGATCGCTATGATGGCGTTTGGTCGCTTCCGCATGGGGATCTTCATGCTCGTCATCCTGGCGCTGTGCGGCGCGACCGCCGGGCTCATCAAAATCGTCCGGCCGGTTAGCGTCGTCGTGAACATCCAGCTGGCGCTCATCACCGTCAGCGTCGCGGCCTCGGTGGCGCGGCACGGGGGCCCCGGCATGCCAGGCCTCTACGCCTTGGCCGTCGTGTCGCTCATGGGGTGGCTAATGCTGGGTCGCAAGGGCGGCCTGATTTGGACCGGTATCGTCAGCCTGGTCGTCTTGGCTGAGTACGTCATGCAGGGCGCAGGGTGGTTTCCGCCCTTCGACCAGGACGGCCGCCAGTTCCAACGCCTCCACGCGTTCAGCGCCGTGATGATCATCTGGCTGCTAACCGCCGTCTCGGTGTTTTACAACTCAATGAAAGACGAATCGCTGCGCGAGGTGCAGGCGGCGAAACGCACCGCCGAGCGCGCGAGCCAGGTCAAGAGCGCGTTCCTCGCCAACATGAGCCACGAGATCCGCACGCCACTCAACGGCATCCTCGGCATGCTCGAACTGCTGCAGCGCACAGAGCTGTCGACGGTTCAGAAGGAGCGTGTCGAAACGGTGGTTACCTCGGGAGAGAGCCTGCTGGCGATCGTGAACGACATCTTGGACCTGTCCAAGATCGAGTCTGGCCAGATCACGGTCGCCAGCGAACGCTACGAGCCGCTCGATCTCGTGGAAGCCGTCGTCACGACCTACGCCACCGCCGCCACCGCGCGCGATCTCGACTTAGCGATGCAGGTTGGGGACGAGGTCCCAGCACATCTGCTGGGCGATCCTCAACGCCTGCGTCAGGTGCTCACGAACCTCGTTAGCAACGCTATCAAGTTCACCGAATCGGGCGGCGTGGTGTTGAAAGTGTCGTGCAGCGACGGCAGCCGCTTGAACTTCAGCGTGAAGGACACGGGGATCGGCGTCGACCCGAACGACCAAGAGCGGCTCTTCGACCCGTTCGTGCAGGTCGATTCGTCCGCCGCTCGGCGTCGGGGTGGTACCGGCCTCGGACTCTCGATCTGCCGCCAGCTCGTCGAACTGCTCGGCGGTGATCTGCGGCTGAAGAGCCAGCTGGGTGAAGGCAGCACCTTCTACTTTTCGTTGCCCATCGGCAACCGCTCCGCGGAGGGCGTGTACGAGGGCCGGTCGCTTCGGCCGGGGCGGGTGCTGGTGGCGGCGCGCAGCTTCACGCAGCACATGATCGTGCGCACGCTTCAGGCGGTGGAAGCGCGGGCCGTGGACACCTGTGAGGCGGAGGAGTTCACGCAGCGCCTCCGGGACGCCGAGGCTTCCGGCAAGCCCTACGCGCTGGGCATCCTCGACCTCAGGTTGCTCGGCCGGAAGTGGCGGGCAGCGCTGGACAATGCGCAGGGTGCCACACGCGTGCTGGCGCTGAGTACCGGCAACGTTGCGCAGGTGGGACTTATCGAAGCCGGCTTCGTCGGTGCGCTCACGCTCCCGGTGTGCGCGTCACGGCTGCTGGAACAGTGCCGCGTTCATTTGCGCCGGTCGAAGTCCCAGACCTTCGACGGGTCCGTATCGGCAGCGGCCGCTGCGAGCGTCACGCCGCCACCGACGCAATCCGTCGCCCACTCGCGCGTGCTTGTAGCCGAGGACAATCCGACAAACCAGGCGGTGGTGGAAGGCTATCTCGACGCGCTGGGTCTTTCGTGCACGGTGGCCGGCGACGGAGCTCAAGCGGTCGAGGCAGCGACCCAGAGCGACCGCACATTCGACCTCGTCCTGATGGACTGCCAGATGCCGGAGGTCGACGGGTACCAGGCGGCGCGCGCGATTCGGGAGCACGAATCCAAGGCGGGGATCAGCCCGCTGCCGATCATCGCGCTGACAGCCAACGCGATGCCGGGAGACCGCGAGCGAGCCCTCGAAGCGGGCATGAACGATTACATCGCCAAGCCGCTTAAACTCGGGGCGCTCCGCGACGTGCTTTCGAAGCACCTAGCCACACCGCTGGTCGAGGAATAGCTCGGCCCGTCGCTTCCTAAAAGTGGGCCGCTCCCGCCCCGGCCTGATACCGCGGTGTGAGATGGACCCACTCGTTCGCGCTGCCCTCGGCCTGCAGCAGATGCTCGCCCGGATCTCGGGAACTGCGCTCGCGTGTGGGTTCGCCACATACCTCGTCTACTGGGCATCGGAGCGCCCGGCC
>JAUIKB010000789.1 GCA_030430975.1 Polyangia bacterium | reverse complement strand
AGCTCGCGTGGTGAAAACGGCTTGGCGATGTAGTCATCCGCCCCGAGCTCCAGCCCGACGACTCGATCGGTTTCGTCGCCTTTGGCCGTCAGCATGATCACCGGAATAGCGCTCGCCTCGCGAATCCTGCGCAGAGCCTCAAGCCCGTCGACACCGGGCATCATCACATCCAACAACACCGCATCGTAGGTACCCGACTCCAGCGCCGCGAGTCCGGCACGAGCGTCGGGGGCGTGACTGCTCACAACGTCGTTTCTCTCGAGGTACTCTGCGAGCAGCTCGAAGAGTTTTCGATCGTCATCGATGATGAGAACACTGAGCATCGTTTGCAGTCGCCCCCGAAGAACCGCAGCCTACCAATAGTGTCGCCAGCGCGGTCCGTGATCGTGACGGTCGCCGCGCGGGGCGTCGGGATTTCTCACCGCATCGGCGCAGATCGTCGCCACGTGCCGTTCGAAGTGGGCCCGTCGGTGGTGGTGTCGATGCGCCATGCGAGCGCATCCAGACGCAAAGCCCGCCGCTGTTCCAAAGCCGAGCAGAGCCATCAAGATGCGACGCTTGAGCACGCCGCGACCCGTGCGGCTCATCGTGCCACCGCCCGGGGTCCGTTGACGAGCAGCTCCGCGAGTCGACGACGCTGTTCGGGGTCGAGCGCTTCGTGGGCGCGTGACAGCGCCCCGACCGCCGCCTTGCGAAGGTTTTCGATCGTTTGATCCTGCTTCGCGAACGACTCGCCAACCTTAGTTTCGTCGAAGTACTCGCCCTCAAACGCTGCGGCTATCTCGTCTCGCGAGCGCTTCATCTCACGCTTCGCATCGACCAACTCGCCTCGAACCTCATCCGCGGCGGCCCGGAGCACGGTCTCCTGTCCAGGAGTCGTGTCCAGTCGCCTAAAGACCGAACGAAGCAGCCAGTCGAACGGTCGGCGCGAGCCGTCACCGTCCTCCCATCCGACGTGACTGCGATAGGGGCCGCCGCCGCCACCGCCACAGCCATGCCACCGCCGCCGGTGTCGCCCGCCCTTCGCAACAGCGACCAAGCCGATCAAACACAACGTGCCAAAGAAAAACCCGAACATCAGTAAACCTCCTTGAGGTCCACAGCATGGGAGGCGCGTGTGAACGGCGTTTGTGGGGAACTGTAAAGAAATGTGAAGCGTGGTGATCGATTCCGGGGTCAGCGGCAATAGCGTTGACATCGGGGCACCATCTGACAGTGTTTTCTGCAGTCTTGAGCGATCCACCCGAAGCCAACTCGGTTGGCAATAGTCTGTTCGATCGCCCCCTGCGCGCCCTGGGCCGGGGCGCATCCGCCGATGTCTATCTCGCGCACGAAGCGGGGGCTGAAGTCATCGTCAAAGTGAGCCGCACGGACGAGGCTCCGCTGCTAGCCGAAGCCGAGCACCTGTGGCTCATCGACAATCCCCACGTGTCGAAGCTGCTGGGTTGCGGACGAACGCCGGTCCAGCACGACGTGCTGCCGCCAGCCGCGCCGTACCTAGCGCTTCGATACGCAACAGGAAGCAGCTGCGACAAATTACCTTGTAGCAATGAGATAGCGACGCAGGTCGCCGCGCAGATCTCACTAGCTCTCGATGAGTTGCACCGCAGCGGGTTCGCACACGGCGACGTCAAACCCGGCAACGTGATCTACTGCCATCAGACGCAGCACGCCACGTTGATCGACTTCGGCCTCGCGGCCACCGTCGTGAACAGCGCTCCGAACGGAGCTACTCCGCGCTACCTCCCACAGACCGGCGAACTGGGCGAGTCATCAGGCGCCGCGCGCGACATGTACGCATTGGGCATCACCCTGGCAGAGATCGCTAGCCAGGCTGTCCGGGATGCCGCTACTCCGGTCGACCTGATCCGTTCGATGACCTTTCCGGAACCGCTCGATCGCCTGGTGCGCGGCTTGCTGGCCGCTAATCCCGCCGAACGACCGACCGCGAGCTGGGTAGCTGAGTCGCTCGCCGCCGCCGCGCCGAGAGCCAAGCACGTGCCCGACCCCGGGCGGGTGCGACAATCCTACCTTAGCACTCGCCGCGACGAGCTCTGGACCGCCGCGCGCTGCCAAAGACAGATCATCCATGTCGGTGGCGCACCGGGCAAATGGCTGACCGAAGCACTCGACCTGGCCGGACAGATCTACGATTTACGCGGCACCCGCGGCGACGGCGACCCGACTGAATGTCGAGATCTCGACGGGCTCGACCGTCGACGCTGGCTGGTCCGACTCCTAGGCTATTCCGCAGCGCGATGGCCGCTGCCCGAGGTCACGGATCAGGCGCTCGCCGAGCGACTTCACGCTGCAGCTGAGGTGAAACCGTTTCGCAGCGTTTGCCTCTCGGACATCGTTGGACCGGCTCGTAAGACAGCACCCGTCGCCAGCGACCTAACGTCGGTGGCGCTCAGGCTCGGTGCAGGGAACGCCAGCGATACTGACCTGCAGGTGGTCGAGTCACATCTCGACGAGGTCGATCACCCAAAGCTCCGGCTCGTCGCCGCGCGAGCGATCGCACTTCGGGGGCAGTTCGGCCAGGCCCTGCGCGTTCTGCGGGCTACGGACGACCCAGACGCTCGCGTTGAAGCAGTCGAGATGGCGCGACGTGCCGGCCAGCCCGATCTCGCGCGCCAGCTCGCAGCCGAATTCAGCCCGCCCGCGGACAGCGCCGGGCGCTATGCCGCTTACCGCGCACGCCTGGAATTCGACGCCGGAAACTACGAGGAGGCGCGATCGATCGTGGCGAACGCGCAGCCAACGCCACAAGGCGCGGAGGTCACCGCCTTGGCGGAGCTTGCTCTCGGCAGACTCACTCAGGCCAGCACCGCCTGCGACGATGCGGCGGCCTTTGAAATGACGGACGATCAGCGCGCGCGACTACAAGGCGTGGTCGGAAGCGTTGAACATGCCGACGGAAATGCCGTTGTCGCGCTGCGCTCCTTCCAGCGGGCGACCGATTTCGCCGCACGAGCCGGTGCGGCGCTCGAGGAAGCCACGTACCTGACTGGCGTCGCGGCGGCCGCGACCGATGCAGGCTATCTGGAACAGGCGCTCGACGCAGCCGAGCGTGCCATCACGCTCTTCGAACACTTGGGGCGACATGCGGGCGCGGCGCGGGCGGCTCTCGCCCGCACCGCCGTGTTCGCGATTTCCGGCGCGCTTCCGCAGGCGAAACGCGCAGCGCTCGACACGGACCGCAGGGCACGCCGCACCGGCGACGCGCGGTGTCGGGCCTTCGCCCACCTGGCGCTTGCTGACGTGTTGCCCCCGGATCATCCCGACGCGCTGGAGCACGCAGAGCAGGCCGTCCATCTGCTCGGAGGCAACCCCTCTCCGACCGATCGACTTCGCGCCGCAACGCGCCTGCTTCGCAGCGGAGGTCATGTCGACCGTATGCCGGTGGACAAGCTAGCCCTCGACCCGACGATGCCCCTCGACGCTCGCGTCGAATGGTGGGGCGCCGTCGCCGAGCGCTGCCTGAGAGAGCCGACGACAGAACGGCCCGAGCCGGCACTGGACCAGCTGACGCAACTCACGGGGCGGCAGTGCAGCGTCACCGTCTGCGGCCCCGCCTACGCGGCCGGCTCCGAACTCGCACGGAGCCGAGGGAACGGGGAGCTCGCGCGTCGCTTCGCGTTGATCGCCTCGACCGCGGCCCGCACGATTCAAGACCATACGCCGGCTCCGCTGCGCGACGCGATGCGCGGGCGGAGCTGGATCTTGATGGCCCGCCCGGAGGGC
>JAUIKB010000788.1 GCA_030430975.1 Polyangia bacterium | reverse complement strand
GGAGCGCCCAGCCAGGGCCGCCAGGTGATCGGGAACATGCATCGTGCCCTGGCCGTATCGATACACGCCACCCACGGTCGTATCGAACGACCCAGTGGTGATACCGAGGCCGGCGCTCGCCAGGTAGTGGTCGATGCGCGGCCTGTAGAGCGACGAGCGTGGGTCGTCGGCGGACAGGTCTGGGAGTTGCGAAAAGTCAGTGCCGCCACCCAAACGCACCGCGAGCATGGACGACAGCGCGAACTCAAATCCTACCGAGAAATTGAACACCGACTCGTAGTCGACCGTCGACTCGAACCGGCTGCTCGACGCTCTGTCGGGCTCACCGACGGAGGTCTGTGTGGTTGCCGAAACGCCTCTTCGCGCCTCGGCGCCCTCTCGGGCTGCGTGGTAATGAACGTCTGCAGCGAACGAAAACGACTCGCGGTTGTCATACGCCAACCCGCCCGACAACCGCAGCGGCGTGTTGGCCTCGCGTCGAGATGCACTGGTCGACGCCGTCTGTCGCACCGTGGGCTGACCGGTTGACGTAGGCATCAGTCCGTTGAGCGTCGAGTTGGCCGTCCCCTCACCCGCAATGTGCACCGACGGAAGCTGTGCCGACGCGCCGAGCCACAAGCGGTTCGCCACCATCAGCTGGCCGCCGAGCACTCCAACGAACCCCCACGTCGTGTTCAGTGACGTCACATCAGACTCGCTAACCGCCGTGGCGGCCCCTCCCAACAGCGCCAACCTGGACGACGACTGGTAGGTCTGAGACGTCCGCGTGTGCAGCGCATAGGCGCTCGCCCCGAAACGCAATCGCTCCTTCACTTCAAGCGCGTAGCTTGGACCGAGCAAGTAGCGCGTGCGCTCCCGCGTCACTGCCTCGGCCAGGGCGATGCGATCGTTTTGAGACGGGATACGCGCCTTGAAAGACGCGATGATCTCCAACTTGGAGCGCTCCGGAATCGTCAGCGACACGCCCGCAAAGTGCTTCGTCGCGGCGTCTGCTGAGCTCAGATGGCTCAAGTACATGACCGAACTCGGCACTTCGTCGACGCTCGAAGCGCTGAGCGGCGACTCGTCGACGAACAGCGGGCCCCGCTGGTTTGCCGAGCCGCGCGGGGTCAACAGGTTGTTTAGCCGAAGCCGGGTGTATGAGTACAAAGTGGCGGATATCCCGAAGACGTCGCCGGGAATGCCGGCGACACCAGCTGGGTTCAGCAGCGGCATCGCGGAATCGTTGCCTGCTGCAACGGCCGCACCGCCCATGGTGGCCGTGCGGCCGCCGAGTGGCACGGGCCGAGCATTTTCAGCCGCGGCGGGCGTGGCGCTCACAAACGCCGCCGCAACGAGAGCTATCTCGATTCGCGGCCGCGGGCTTGAGCGGCGGCGGTTCCTAAGCGATCTGTACATTCGACTCCTCAGAGCAAGCGCCGGGCCAAGCCGCGCCGACGGAAAAACCGGCGCCGCGCGAGGGCTGGTGTGCAGATTTCCGCACGCCTGCGCGATGGGGCTGTGCGCCACAAAGCACACGCTGCTGTACACTCGCGCCGTGAATTCTCGAGTGTTGGTCCTGACCTGCGCGGAGGTCGCCCACGCGCCTCTCGTCGCGGCGGTGCGCGGGCTCGATATGGAGCCGATCTGTATAGCGGTTGAGGACGTAGCTCCACCGACAGAGGGTGAATGGAGCTTGGTGCCGTGGCACGCGGACGGCTCAGAAGCCGCAGCATTGCGTGCCCGGATCGCGGCGGACGGTACGCCGGCGATCGCCTACGGCGCCATGGGCGCTGCGGAAGCCGTGGCAGCGCTGCGAGCCGGGTTCACCGACTGCGTCGACACGCGTGAGTCCGACGACAGCCTCGTTACAGCCTTGCGCCGCGCAACCCATGTCGCCAACGACGAAGCCGCGAAGTTACCGACAGCTGCCACCCACGGCATCATCGGTGAGTCACCGGCGATCAAACGAACGCTCGACGTGATTCGCCGCGCCGCGCCGACCCAAGCTACCGTTCTGATCCGCGGCGAGTCGGGCACCGGCAAAGAACTCGCGGCGCGCGCTATTCACGATCAGAGTCCGCGGGCCGACGCGCCGTTCGTGAAGGTGCACTCAGCGGCGCTTCCCGACTCTTTGCTAGAGAGCGAGATCTTCGGCCATGAGAAGGGCGCCTTTACCGGGGCGGATCGGCGCCGGCCGGGTCGGATCGAGCTCGCTCAGGGCGGCACGCTGTTTCTGGATGAGATCGGCGACATCACCGCCGCTCTGCAGGTCAAGCTGCTACGGCTTGTTCAAGATAAGGAATACGAGGCGCTGGGCAGCGACGAGACCCGGCAAGCTGACGTTCGAGTCTTGGCGGCCACGCACCAGCCGCTCGAGCACATGGTGGAGCAGGGCACGTTCCGAGAAGACCTGTTCTATCGTCTGAACGTTGTCACCGTGTGGCTTCCACCGCTCAGAGCGCGGCGCGCAGACGTCCGTCCGCTCGCGATTCGGTTCTGCGAACGCGCATGCAAAGACAACGGCATCGCCCAAGCGCAGCTAACCGATGGCGCTCTTCAACTGCTCGCCAAGCAGCGCTGGCCTGGCAACGTTCGCCAGCTGCAGAACTTCGTCGAGCGCCTCGTGATCCTCGGCGACGGACAGGAACTGGACGAAGCGCAGGTCCGCCGCGAGCTAGAGGAGCAGGCGCCCTTCCAAACCGAGAACACGTATGTTGGCACCGTCCAAAGCCCGAGCGCGGCGCCGCCTGCGACGACGGACACCCTGTCCCCGGAAAGCTCTCAATTGGCACCTCTCAAGGATAAGGTGCGCGCGGCCGAGCTACGCGCGCTGCAGCGAGCGCTGGAACGCGCTGGGGGTAACCGCACGGCGGCCGCCAAGCTGCTCGGCGTGAGCCGACGCACGCTCTACTCGAAGCTGGAGGAACACGGCATTGAGTGAAGCGACACTCGGCGCCGGCGCCGTGGTCGCAGGCCGCTACCGGCTGGACTCGCTGCTCGGTCAGGGCGCCATGGGGGTGGTCTGGAAAGCGACCCAAGTCAGCGACGGAAGCTGTGTCGCTTTAAAGATTGCCCAGGGGGTCGACGATGACGCGCGCGCACGCCTGCGGCGGGAGGCGCGCGTCGGCACGACCCTAAACCATCACAACATCATCCGCGTCTTTGATATCGCTCACGTGAGCGACGACCAAACAGCCATCGTGATGGAGCTGCTCGATGGCCGAAATCTCCGAGAGCGTTTGGACAACCCCGCGCCGATGGACCTGGCCGAAGCCCTACGCTGGATGCTCCCCACGCTCACGGCGCTCGGCGCCGCGCACGCCGCCGGAGTCGTGCATCGGGATGTGAAACCGTCCAACCTGTTCATGACCACTACGGGCCTGGTCAAGCTCCTGGACTTCGGCGTCGCTAAGCTGGCAGCAGGCGGCCCGCTCGCGGCGTCGTTTGCTCTCACTAAAAGCGGCTGGCTCGTGGGCACCCCAGCCTACATGGCGCCTGAGCAGCTCGCCACCGGCGAAACCAGTCCCGCTACCGACATGTGGTCGGTGGGCGTGATGTTCTTCGAGTGCCTGGCCGGCTGCCGACCCTACGAGGCCGACTCGACGGGCAAGATGTTGGAGGCAATTTACAGCACGGGAATCATCCCGTTAAACGTCCTGCGCACCGATATACCCGACGCCATCGAAACGACCATCCACGCAATGCTATCCCGCTCGATCGAGCAACGGCCGGTATCGATGGAGTCGGTGCTCAGACGGCTAGCTC
>JAUIKB010000787.1 GCA_030430975.1 Polyangia bacterium | reverse complement strand
GAAGGTCCGACAGCGGGCGGTCGAGCATCTCCGGTGTGGGAGTCCAGGGCCACTTCTTGTGCATGGCGCGCGCATGACGCCGGATCTTCGGCAGGAGTCTGATACCCCGTAGCCCTTGCAACAGAGCGGCGGGTTTAAACGCGGTCTTTGAGATTTCTTTGGATTCATCTGTTGCGAAGAAGCCGGCGCCGTAGTCCCAAAAGCCGATCTGAACGCCTAAGATCGTCCAGATATCGTTGACTGCTTCGTTCAATACGTCGGTGTGTGTGCCGAACACCACGTGTGTGCAATCGTGATTGTGGAGGTACGCAGCGCTCTTGGAATCCTTGATTTGCTTGGGATCCGACAGCCCCGGGTTGACCCGGTAGTATTCATCTAGCCCTTCGCGAAGCGTCATCGTCGCGTCCGGAAGCTGATAGGCGCCACGAAGTGTTTCGGGCAAACCGGGTGCGGGGTTGGCTAGGTTTCTAGATTCGACTGTGGTGACTGAGGGTTCCATGGTGTTTCCTATCTACGTGGCGACGCCACGTCTTCGACCAGCGTCAAGCACGACGCGCCGAGCTCCTCGAGTTCGTCTGGTCCGAACATTTCAAAACGGGTCGCAATCCAGCGGTCGGTGTGCACGAGCAAACCGGTGACGGCGGCGGCCAATAGTCCGAGCGGCATATCGTTGCGTACCGCGCCGACATCTTGTCCGCGGCGCAGCAGGTCAGTGCACCAAGCCTCGGCGCGCTCGACCAGCGGCGCCAGTACGTCGGATTGAGTTCCCTCACCGTAAATAAGCCGACCGAGGTCGGCGACTTCTGGTGTTGCCAACAGCCACAGCATCGCGCGCTCGGTGAGGGCGCGCAGCGCCGCCCAGTATCCGGGCGCGTCCTCGAATGGATCTAGATCGCCGACGGCTCTGCCCAGATCGTCGACAACCCGTTCGACCACAGTGCGGCACAGGTCGCCCTTGTCGGCGAAGTAGTAGTACATCGCGCCTTTGGACAGGCCGGCCGCTTTGATGATCGCGTTGTACGACGCACCCGCGTAGCCGTTGGCGGAGAACTCCGCGCGCGCCGCACCCAAGATCGCGGCTTGGCGCTCTGCATCGAGCTTGTGGAAGCGTTCAAGAGGCATGTTAGACCGTTGGTTCGACCAGTGGTCTAATTGTGGGATCGGATGCTTCTCGCGTCAAGCCCCGGCCCGGGAATCCGTCGTGCAGTGTGTGATTCCGTGGCCGTTTGGGTATCGGCAGACCTGCTAGTCTGAGGCATGCGCAGCGGGCGGCTCCGACTTTGGTCACTGCTGCTCATCGCGCCCGCGGCGGTTGCCTGTTTTGAGGACTTGCCAGTTGCGCAGGACGATCCCGGACGGGATGCGGGTCCTGACGTCTCGCTAGACGGGTCGGCGGACAGCTCTCCGGACGTCGCGAGCGATGTCAGCGCGGACGCGGCGTCCGATGCTGACGCCGGCTCCGATGCGGCTGCCGACGGACCGACAGACGCGCCCGGCGATTCAGGTTCCGTCGCGCCGGCCCCGGTGTCCACCAAGTGCTGGCGCGGGGCTGGACAGAGCTGCGACTGGACGGTCGACAAGATGACGTTCAGGCGCGTGGATACCGGCGACTTCACAGATGCTGAAGCGGGTAACGCTACGTTCTCACCCGACGCATGCCGAATCTACTTCACGTCGGGTGCGTATAGTACGAGTGAGATCGCCTACGTCGAGCGTAGCGCCCCCGCGGGTACATTCGCGCCAGAGGTGCGGATCATGGGCGCCAACGACCCAGCGTTTACCGATGAGTCGCCGAGCGTGACGCCAGATGGCTTGCAGCTATTCTTCGTCTCCGACCGTTCGGAGAGCAAGCGTAAGGTCTTCCGCTCAGAGCGCAACGACCTCACCGAGCCATGGGGGAGCGCGACGGAAGAGCCTGCGCTCAATTTCGATACAGTGGTTAACGCATGGGAACCACGCGTGGCACCACACGGGCTTCGGCTGTATTATGCGCCAGATGCGGTAGAACAGCAGATTCGGATGGCAAAGCGTACATCGTTCAGTGAGCCGTTCGGTGATCCTCAGCTCGTGAATATTGTAGGGAAAACGGAAGGCTTCAGTACAAACCGCCCATCCGTGTCCCAGGACGAGCGCCTGCTGGTCGGCGTGCAGCAGCCCCCATTGATGGGCATGATGCGCGAGGCGTTCTACATGACGCGTGACGATTGGAACGCACCCTGGTCCGCGATCAGGGAAGTACCGATCAACTTCGGATCGGGCATCGCGCGAGACATCGCAGTCTCGCCGGATGGTTGCGAAGTGATCGTGCGCGACTACTCCGAGGCCGCGATGTTCGAATACGTGACGCCGTAGCCGTCAGCGTTGCTCGTATCGGATGTCGACCCACACCGGATAGTGGTCGCTCGGCACGTCGGCGATGTCGTTCAGCACGCCGCGGTCGACGATCTGGATCGACCGCACCGTGCGTAGGAACGTGAAGTCGATCTGATAGTTCAAGCTCGGCCGCGTCCTACGCTCGATCTGTTCCATGTCCGCGTGCGGATTGGTGAAGCACTGTTCCGACATCAGATCGAACAGCGGAAGATCGATGATCGTCGTCCCGATGTCGGGAAACACGTTGAGGTCGCCCGCGGCACAGCCTGCGCGGCGTTTCGCCGCATTCATGCTGTCGACGATTTCGCCGATCTGCGCTCCGCGTTCTTCCGCTGACGAGCGGTTCTCCAGATGGGACGACACGACACGGAACAGTCCGTCCGCGAACGGGATGTCACCCGAAAGGAACGAACGCCGTCCGGTGCGCGGCTCATCCTCGTCTTCGGCCCAGTCATAAGGCGCGCGGAGCTTACCGCGCTCGATGCCGCCGACGTTGTGGAATGCGTGCGTCACGTTGCCGAGCGGATAGCGCGAGAGGATCGCGTTGCCTTCCTCGCAACCGCCCTGACTGTGCTCCACGAACTCGACGCCGAACGCCCAGTCCATGCCCCATCGCTCGGCGAGCGTGCGGGCGACGTCGACTTGATTCGATCGATCACAGCCACGGTCGACTTCGACCAGCAGCAGCACATCGGCGTCCTTGGCGATCGAATCATTCTCAAGTACGTCGATCACTCCGTCTAGGTCGGTGCCGAACTTGATATTCCACTCGAGAATTCTCAGGCGCTCCGGCGCTGCGCTGTCGTCATCGACTTTCGCACCCAACCCCGACGCGACGTCGCAGTGCAGGTCCCAGGGATTGGCCAGCTCCGCGGGAGGTTTCGCGCCCTCGACGCAGAGCCGGTCCTTGATCGGATCGTCCGTCGCGTGGGCGCCGTCGATGCGTACGAATTCGGCGTCATTTGGCGTGAATAGCTCCGGCCTGCACGCTTCGAGTTCGGGCGTGGGCTCGCTCGATTCGGCGGGTTCTTCGGTGCCGCATGCGGTGAGCAGCATCGCCAAGAACGCCAAATACGCGCGGGGTGACGTCATGTCGAAACGGTAGCAGATCCGGCCGGGGCCGTTAGCCATCCGCGCGCGTGGGCGCTAGCGTGTGGCATGGCGTCTGCCGGTCGATCTCTTCACCGCCGCCACTTGTGGCTGCGTCCGGTTCTGGCGCTGGTGGTGTTCGGAGCCTTTCCGTTTACGTGGAACATCTCGTCGCCGTCGTGCGGCAAACCGATGCCGCGGACCGGCGCCGACATCGTATTCGAGCACAACGACTTCGGAGCGGCGTTCGTCGCCATCTGGACGCTGGCGCTGATCTGCTCGCTAGTCGGACCA
>JAUIKB010000786.1 GCA_030430975.1 Polyangia bacterium | reverse complement strand
GTCCAGCGTTGGCTATCCGATATCCAGCGACGTCCACCGACTCGTCGGTGCCAGCGGAACCGGTGGCTTGACTCAAGCTGAACTCGGCACGGCTTCGTCGGCCGCGACATGATTCACACTCTGGCTGGCCTATCTCGTACTCCAGCCCACCTGTGAGGCGGTTGCGCATGAGGCTCACGATAGGACCACTGGTGTCGCCCAGCGTCGCGTAGCTGAACCAACCAGCCGATCCGTAGGTGTTGGGGGGTGCCCCGGCGACTTCAAGCGTCACTGCTTGGCCCAAGCTCACGCTGTTCAGTGAGAAGCCTGGTGCGCCGACAAGGATGGAGACCGTCTCAGAGCCCGTCGAAATCGCCACCTCCACTCCGGGCGCAGTAGGTAGCCCAAAGCCAGCGAGGTGATCCAGAGACGCGCTGCTCAGGCAAACAGGCATTGCTTCCGTGATTCCGGAGATCGTCCCGCTGACGGACAACAACAGTGGGCCTTCGTCTCCTTCGCCTTCGTAAGGGAGGCCTCCCCGATCCAGGCAGCCAAAGACAATGGCTGTCGGTATCGCAGTTGAACACTCCTTCGGCCCCGAGCCGGCACTTCCGCCGAACGATCCGCCAGACCCCGCCGAACCTGAACCGGCATTACCGCCCAAGCCGGAATCCGGAGACCCACCAGAGCTGCTGGTGCCGGCGGTTGACGATCCACTTTCACCGCCGGACGCTCCGATCCCGGTAGCACCGGATCCGCCAAACCCGCCAGCAGCCGGGGTGCTGTTCCCGTCCTGGTTACTATTGCTGCAAGAGGTTGGGGCGAGCGCGAGCGTCGTCCCGAAGACCGCTATGGTCAGCAAAGTGAAGGACCGGGATCGGTACTTGGACATCGCCAAGTCGTGAAGTGCTCAGGCCGTTTCGTCCAGGACTCTTCGCGTGATTTCCTCACTAGGCAGGGCTGAACGTTGATGGTCGTGTAGACCACCATACGGTGATCCTCGTGCCTACTGCAAACGCAGGCTTGCCTACATACAGCAGCGTCGGCTTGTCCGCGCGCGCCGAACCCTGGGCTCCGCCGCGCTGCCCCGCGGGACGGGAAGCGCGTCAGGCTGACTACTGAGGCGGGTCGGGCACGCACACCATGCGTGGCGGGCCGCCGGGCGTTCCACCGCAGTCGCACGCTTTGTTGCCGGGCGTGGGCCAGCAGTCCCATCCTGCGCGGGTTGGCGAGCCGTTGAACGCAGAAGTAGCCGCCCTTGGCAGGCTCGCCGTGGCACCCGACCGCAGCGACGTCAGTGGTATCTAGGCACATCTTTTCTGGAGCGAAACGCACGCCGCGTACTCGGGGAAGCCCGTCGCTGCAGCTGCTTCCGCCGCTGCTGCCAGCCGCGCCGCCTGACCCGCAGTTCCCACGCTCCCTCCAGCGCCGCCGTTGCCTCCCTGTCCGGGGTCATCGCCAGCTGTGTCCGGGTTCGCCGCAGCCAACGGATATCACCGGCGTTGCCCCGAGGAACAGGATCGACAGCCAGAAGCGCGGCATGGGTAAGCGCGGCACTGCAGGATGGCGCAACTACTCCGGGACGATCACAGCGCAGCCATTCGCGTCTTTCTCGACGCGCTCATTGCCCTCAGGGTCATCGATATCGGGGCAACTCTCGTCGACGCAGATGCCGGTTGGTCCGAAGAACAACTGAGCTTTCATGCCGGCTGGGCACGTGCACTCTACGATGTCGCACCCGCGTGCGTCCTGGCCGGTCACCGTCCGCACCGAGGGGGGAAACCCCAAGGCCGTGGCGCCACTGCCGCCGCACTTGGGCTCGCCGAACGAACATCCTTCTCCGTTCTGTTCTTCGTCGTCGGATCCGCATGCTGAGACACCGGTACTCAGCGAAAGAAGGAGTAGCCCAAGCCTCACCAAACGCCGCGTCGAGTACGATCTGCGCATCCATCAATGATACCCCTGCATTGTTCGACTGTACCGGAACCCGAGGGCGGAGCCCCAAGCGTGTGAATCGGCCCAGGATCAGCGCTATCTAGCGCAAATGAAGATCCGAATTGCCGAAGTTTGAACACGCGGAGCGCGCCGATTCCTTCCCGTTGGAAGCCGTCCGCGACCTCCTTGGCTGTGAACTGGGAGCTGCTAGAGGCCGTCAAAGAGTTTCGGGCGTCTACGAACGAACTCAACGAAGTGCGTATTTCGCTCCATTACGATCGCCTGTTTCGCTCCATTACGATCACCCGTTTCGCTAGGTGGTGGTGAATAACCTTGCGATCGTCGCCATCGGCAGAAACATGCGCCGCAGGTTCTCGAACCGCTGAAAACCGTGCTTGACGTAAAACTCGGCGGCTGATTCGTCTAGCGGGTCCGTCACGACCATCACTGCGCCTACCGAATTGGTCGCCGCGTGCGCGCGCTTGAGCGCATCGACGAGCAGGACGCCGCCGAGACCCCGTCCTTGAAACTCCCGATCGATCGCCAACTGACCCAGAAGGAACGCGCTGACCTGTGGGTAGAGCGGCAAACGCTTCAGCGCCGGCTTGGGGACGACGCCTGGATCGATTCCCACGCCGCAAAGCGAGTAGAAACCCACGATCCGCTTTGGCTTCTCCACTCGCGCCATGACGAAGACGGCGTTCGCGCGGGCGCGTTGGGCCTGGCGCGCCTGGCGCTGCAGGTATCGGTCTAGCGACGGCCGACCGCAGTTGAAGCTCTTTCGATCATGAGTCTTGCTGCTCAGCGGTTCGACACGAAACTCAGTCACCCTTCACTCGCTGGGCGTGCCGTTTCGCGGCACGTCGGAGAGCGGCATTCGGTCGGGGCGGTCTGACGAGAGCGTTGAAGAAGACCTGCGCGTCCTTGCCTCGGAGACGGATCGTCTCTGCGCTCTTGAGACGCTCCTCCGCAGCGCGTCGGGCGGCCGTGATGCAGAACTCCGAAAGCGTCGTGTCGTCGGCGGCCGCCGCCTCCTCCAGCAGGGCTTTCACTTCGGCCGTCACGCGCAGGTTGAGCCGAGCGTCGCGTTTCGGTGGGCGGCGCGCCGGCGTCGCCGGGCCTGACGGAGTCGAGGGCGGACTGTCGGAGTGTTGTTTGGCGGCGGAATCGGGCACGGAGACAGTGTACGCACGTTGTGCGTACGTCGCAACTCGGCGTCGCAGCATACGTAGTCTAATGACGAGTTCGCCAGCTGCGAGCGACCGTCATCCCAGCGTGTGTGCTGATTCTTGCCTGCGCTGGTTGTGGCAAGGTTTCGGAGAACGACCCTCCCGGTGCCGGCGGGGCCGGTGCTGCCGGTGCTGCCGGAGGGGCTGGTGGCGCTTCTGCCGGAACGGGGGCTGGCGCCTCGTCGTCTGCTGGGTCGGGAGGGAGCCAGAAGCTGTGCCAAGCAGTGGGCGAATTCTGCATGTACGGTGCGGATTGCTGTACGAGTTATTGCTCGAACGGCGAGTGTCTGTGCCGACCGTCCGGTGTCCAGTGTCGTCCAGGACCGTACAAGGATGCTGACGGCAGTTGCTGCTCTGGAAAGTGTGAGAACGAACTCTGTAAGTAGCGCGCTGGTGGTCGCGCTCATGCTCATCGCGTGCGGCGTTCAGTCCCGCGGCACGTCGAGCAGTCGTGACAGTGGATCAGCTCTGCGGCTGCTTGCAGCCGTTGGCGACCTCCGACGTCCGAGGAGCCGGAACGAACGTCATCGGAACGGAAAGTTTAAACCCGTCGCGAAGCGACGCGAGCCGTCGCCACGGAACGCGGCAAAGAGGCGTCTAAGAGCGCGCGCCCCGGA
>JAUIKB010000785.1 GCA_030430975.1 Polyangia bacterium | reverse complement strand
CGGGCGATGCAGCCGGGGGCTCCGCGGCGCCGTGTGGCACAACGCTCACCGGCGGCCAGTGGCTCGCGCGGTATGACGCGAGTGGTGCCTGCACCTCGGGGCTCGGAACGCGCGTCCTCGCCGGCACAACAGCGACGCTGGGCCTTGGCCTCAACGCCAGCAGCGACGTCTTCGGAGCGTTTCGATTCAGCGGCCCCGCCGACTTGGGACAGGGCGTCTTGTTGTGCGATGGCTTCGTCGTGGCCGCATTCGATCCGACCACCCTGGGCACCAAGTGGAACTCGGCATGCCTAACCGCCAACGTACCCAACGATGCCACATCCAGACCGATCGGCGACCTGGCGGTCGTTGGCGCCGTCGCTACCGGCGACGATCCGGGAGGCGGTCCAGTCACGACCACCACGGCAATAGAAGGCTTCGTCGGCGTGTACTCCGGTGCGGCGGGTGCTCTCAGTGATGCGTTCCAACTCAACACCGAGTCGGAGTTCAAAGCGGTGGCAGCAGACGGGAACAACGGCCTTGTCGTCGGTGGATACTGCCACGGTCTGTGGGACTCCAGCACGCAGAGCTGGATCGATCAGAGCGCCACGTATTCTCTCTGCGTCGTCCGGCTCGACAGCGCGCTCAACGTTACTTGGATCCGCTCGTGGAGCACTTCATGGAACAACAGCGACCGTCCCGGCATCACCGGTCTTGCACTCGGCACGGGGGTTGCCGGCAGCGAGGACGTGTACTGGATCGGCCGATTCTACGGCTCGGTCAATGACGCTACGGGTGGCGGTACCGCGCGTGGGCAAAGCGACCTGGCGTTTGGTCAACTGGACGGTGCGACGGGCACTTCCGTGTGGTTTCACACCGCTGGTTCTGCGCTGACCGAGAATCATGGTCACATCGCGCTCGACGGCAGCGGCGATGTCACCATCGCTGGCGTCACACGCGGCGACTTGCTGTTGCACAACGGGGCGACGATCAACGTGGCTCCCGCCCAATCTCCATTCATCGTGGAGATGACACCGGCGGGAGTAGTCAAGCAGACCACCGTCTATCTAGGCGCCCCAGGCAACAATCCCGGCGTGGCGATGCTGAAGACGTGGACCGGAGGCAGTCTGCTGATGATGGGTCACGTTTTCCGCTCGGCAGACCCCGTCGACTTTGGATCCGTCGGTAAGAACAACGGGACGTTCCTACTCAAGCTGGCACCGTAACGACCTCTTAGAGCGCTTCGCCTCGAATAACCAGGTCGCAATATTTGCTGCCGACAGGTGTGACATCGCGTTGATTGTTCGGTGGATCCTCGCCGCCGACCTGGGCATTCCAGCCCGACGACGTGAGCGACGTATCGAAGTAGTCAATCGGCCCCCCCGTTTCGAGAAAGACGTTGTTGCCCACCGTGATCGTCAGGTGCTGAGTTTTCGCGACGGCATCGAGGCGCACCTTGTTGTGATAGGTCGCCCCGTCGTTCCAACTCGTAACGTGGTTGAAACTCGCGTACGACATGTGACCGGAGACCAGCGCGTTACGCTTGTAAAACAGCGTTCGATTCGACATGTCCGTGCGTATCAACGCGGCCATTCCCAAGATGTAGCGGTCTTTGGACTGGGCCGCCTTGCGGGACAGTCCAAAGTAGTTGTGCGCCAGCGAATTCTGCGGCGGCATCAAATCCGTCCGAAAACCACCCCACTCAAAATCGAACTCGATCTCGAAGTACCGGTACTCGGTGCCGACCTCCGCAAACGGCATTGTCATTTCATCGTTCGGCTGCGCGACGGTGAAGAAACAACCGTCACGCCGCAGCAACTCGACGGCGCCGCCGCCGGAGCCCCCTTGACCGCCCGCGCCACCCTGAGCGCCGGAGCCACCCGCTCCGCCCTGGCCCGCCGCCGCCCCCTGTCCGCTGCCTCCAATCGGCGATCCGCCTACGCCGCCGGAGGACGAACCGCCCGTCGTCGATCCACCTTGAGACGAACCTCCCGTCGTAGCGCCGCCTTGAGCCGAACCGCCCGCCGCCGAACCGCCCGCCGCCGAACCGCCCGCCGCCGAACCGCCCGCATCCGTTCCGCTCGACCCAGCCGCGGCACCGACACCGCCGACGCCGGCGCCGCCCGCCACATCAGAATCTGCGCCGCCACACGCCCACGCGCCCACGCAGCTCACCACGGCAAGCACCCAGGTAAAACCTCTCCTCGTCCGCCTCATCGAGGCGATGATAGCACTCCGTCGGACGCCGGCCTATGCCCAGCGCAGTTCCATGATGCAGCGTTCGTCGCCTGACGCTCGACACTCTACCTCTGTGAGGTCCAGGTTTACGCCGGGGCTGAACTCGAAGACGCCGTCGAGCCAGCCTGCGATCGACAAGCAGTGGGTACGATGTGGCTGGGGAAAACGCTGAATCTCGATGCGCACTAGGTCGTCGCCCACGACGGTGCGCAACAAACTGCCGGAATCGTAGTGCTTGTGCCACAGCCCTCCGGCAATCTCGGCGAACTTTGCTACGTCCACGCCCTGTTTGAACAGCGACACCCACACGCCTTCGTTGTGACTCGCACCGTAGCGCCCCAGACCGAATGCGAGCTGACCATCTCCGGTTCCGAACAGCGCATCGATAACGACATTTGTTTCGATAAACAAATCGAAAGGCACCCATCCGTCCGGCGGGTCGACCGAACGCAAGGTGGTATCGAGAGCAGCCGACGCCCTCTCACGGAAGCTCCGTACGCCGTCGTCGCCATGGCGTTCCAAAACGTACTGTTCGCGAACACGCAACGTCGAAATCTGTGCTCGGGCTCCGGATGACACGCCCCAGTGTCACAGAGTCTCGTCCGTCAGGCCAATCTTCGAGTCGATCACGGCGTGTTATCGTCAGCGCCGTGAGACGACCTTGGTGGCTAGCGTTGGCAGTAATTGCGTGCGGTTCTAACGACGAAGCGCAGAAAACCAATTCCGCAACCGGCGGCTCCGGGGCGTCGAGCGCTGGCGGGACGGCCGGCACCTCCGGAACGGGCGGCAGCGCGGGCAACGCTGGAACCGGCGGTAGCTCGGGCGCCACGGGCGGCTCGGGAGCGGGCGGCACAAGCTCCGGCGGCAAAGGGGGCGCTGGCGGCTCGGGAGCGGGCGGCGGCTCAGGCGCGACGTCCGGGAACTGGCCACTCGAACCCGCCGCGTGCGGCGACTGGGCGGAGGGCACCCAAGCCGACGACGACGGCGCGACGCGAGACTTCTACAACCGCGCTGCTGGCCTGGCGTTCGAGAACCAGCTCGGCGACTGGACCGACGCGAACGGGGCCGCTCAAGGTGACGTGGCGTACGCAACCGCAGCCGTCAGCGACGACAACTCGACCGGCTGGCAGACCTGGGACGTCAGCGGTCTGGTGTCGGAATGGGTCGACGGCACGCATCCGAACAAGGGGCTACTGATCCGTTCGGCGCCGGGACCGTTCGAATTCGCCAGCAAGGAACACAGCGTCGCCAGTGAACGCCCCGAGCTGGTGGTGACGACCGGGTCTGGCACCCAGTCGCTCGCCCCCGTCGCCGACACCTACCTGAACAGCTCGACGTACCAGGGCTTCGGCGACGCCGACGTGCTCAAGATCGGCAACGGCAGCAACATCCTGATGCGCTTCGACCTCAGCGCGCTCCAAGGCGAGACCGTAACCAGCGCCGAGCTGCGCCTATTCAAGACCGCAGACTTCGGCGGCTCAACGATCGACGTGGGCGTGTACCGGTCCTCCCACGGCTTCGACCGGGAACCCACTGCGCCGATCGAGGGTC
>JAUIKB010000784.1 GCA_030430975.1 Polyangia bacterium | reverse complement strand
GCCGCAGGCTTCTCGGGCTCGCGGTCAACGCTGCGCTCGGTTTGAACGTCAGCCACGTGGACGTCGTGCGTGTCGCTAAAACGATCCAACTCGTGCGCTGGACGCCGGACTCGATCAGCAGCGATCCGAACTCACTGGAGCCGATCGAGCGTCCGGAGGTGCAGACCGTGCCGCGCCCGCCCGAGGCGCCCGACAGCGGTACACTGGTGGTGGTGGAGCGCCGCTTTGGGCTCAAGCGGCTGCTTAGTTCCGTCACGAACGACGTTCCCGAGGAGCTGGCGATGCTGCCGCCCAGCTGCGAACACCTGCGTATTCCGGTGCGCGTGGACGGCGACGACGTGCGCCCGCGCCTCGGGCCGTCGCAGCCGCTTCGTCAGAGTTTCAAACATCGTGGCGTCACGCGAGCTTGGGTCGAGCTGATGCCTCAGGGCACCGGCGCGCGCATCGAGTTTCTAGAAGACGGTGTCCTGCTGGTAGTGCGCCCGTGGTCGCCGATCAGCGAGGCCGTCGAGTTCAGGCCGCACTGCCGGTTGGTGGTGGACGCGACGCACCTGCCGACAAACGCATCGCGCTCGGACTTGCGCGACTCAGCATTTCTCGAATCCGTCCTTCAGTCTGCCGAGCGCGCATTCGAGAAGCTGATCGATCAGGTCATCGCCCTGGCCGAGCCTTGCTTCGCTCAGTCGGAAGACAACGCGTGGATGCGCGTTCTGGGCGATCTGGCCGCCGAGGCGGTGTTGAGCGATAGCAGCGCGGACCTCATCTCCCGCCTGTGCGAGCAGCCGGTGGTGTTCAACGCAGCGGGGCAGCGTGCGCCCTTGTCGCACTTCCGGGCGATGACGCAGGTCTACGTTCACACCGCACAGGCGCCGCTCGACGCTGCGTTGAGCGAGTGGCTCAGCGACGTACTGTGGGTGCGGCGCCTGCCCGGGGAGCGTGCGTTGGCGGATGCTCGACTTCTGAGCAGCGAAGAGCTGGTCGCTGAGGCGAAGCAGGGTGCCGCGCGTCGGCAGCGCTTCCTGAAGCACCACGCCACCGGTCGGACGTTGGCCGCAACGGCTGACCATCTCGCCACGACGTCGTTCGAGGTCAAGCGCGGCGCCTTGGCGGGCCTGGTAGGCGACGTCGCGATTCTGCAGCCGCGGCCCGGTCGGCGGAACCGATCCGACATTCGCGTGTTCGTCGATGGGCGGCTCATCGACGCGTTCGATGTCGGTCCGGACCTGCTGCCGCTCCGTTTGGAGTTGGCGCTCGAGTGGCCGGACCACCTGCGCCCGACCGCGGGCTACGACGGGGCGGAACGCAACGATAGTCTGAGCCAGGCGGTGGCGCACGCCGTGCATATCGGTGCTGAACTCGCCCGTACGTCTCTGGCGGGGGAGGCGTTGGAAACCGCCGGGGACGAGACTCGGTCGCTGTTGGCCGGGCTCCTGCGCGCGGCGACCATCGCCCGTCATAGCGTCGCGTCGCGTCTGGAGACGAAGATTCCCGATCGGAATCAAGCCCGGCGATTAGAACCCTACGCGAAGCTCGCGGTGTGGCCGACGCCGACTGGCTATGTATCGCTGGACGACCTCCGCGACTACGCCGGGAAGCGTCACGGCGTTTGCGTGGCGCCACCGGGGTCGTACGCCCCGCCGCCGGACCGTCGGCCCGTGGTGACGCTTCCGCGATACGAGGCGGAGTGGCTGCGGACGCTGATCGACGGAGACATCGAGCTGGTTCCGTACGCTCAACCGCTCATCAAGCCCGCCTCCGCGGAAGCGCGCGAGGGCCGTCTGCAGGGCGTAGTAGCAGACGCGCAGACGAACGTTTCCCAGGGACTCCAGATGCCGTTCCAGCGCGCGGCGCTGGTCGGGGTGATCGCGCCGGCTCTGAAATCCGAGCGGTTGATCAGCCACGCGGGCCGTTTTCTCGGCACGACGCCGCACAAGCCGACCCTCGGCGCGGTAGTCATAGCCGTCGACGATCAGGACGTGCTGCCGGATGCGGAATGGCACAAGGTGCTCTGGGCGCCCGCCCGCCGCTTCGAGACCGTGGAGCGCGCGTTGTGTCAAAGCGTTGCGGAAAAGGTGGCGGACGGTCTGGTGCCCGACCGCACGTTGCGCATGTACCTCCTGCAGTCTGCCGTCAGCGTCGAAAAGCGGATCCAGCGGGACGAGAACCGCGCTGCGCGGATAGCGAAACGCGCTCGCGGCGCCAAGGCGAAGAAACAGCTGAGCGGTATCCAGCAGCGGATCGCGGACGCGGAGGCCCTACGGTCGACGCTGCTTAGCCTGCCGCTGATCACGTCCTTCGACGGCGATGGCCAGCCCACGCGGCGTTCGATCGATGATTGCCGCGAAGAATTTAAAGGGTTTGGCGCCCACCTGACGCCTTACGTCACGGTGTCTCCCGATTTTCCGCCGGGCGACTGGCGCGCCATCGTGTGCGGTGATCATGACGAGAGGGAGCTGCTTACCAACTGGTTCCCGAATCTGCATGCAGCCGACAGCGAACTGGCGGCGCGACGTCGCGCGGCCCAAGACGAAGTCAAACGGCGCCGTTTCTACGCCGCTCCGCAGCACGAGCTGCGCGACCTCGGCGATGAGGTCGATACCGTGCATCACTGGGCGGAGGCGGACAAAGCGGTGCAGGTAGCGGCCGGCTTGGTGCGGGGCGCGCAGCGGCGAGGCTACGGGCGCGTGACGCTTCGCGGGCGGTTCGTCGCCGCGCTGGATGCTGCGGTGCCGGTTCCGATCGCCGTGAACGTGGACCTGGCCGACGAGGACGCCGTCGAGGATTGGTCTCGGCTTAGTCACCGGGGCGGCCAACTCGTCGAGCAGGCCGTGCGTGAGGCGACACGCCTATTGTGCAAGAAGTCGTTCAAGGGGACGGTCGAGGACGCTCTGGTAGACGACGCGCTGTGGGCGGTGACGAAAAGCCTCGCTCGCGAACTGCCTGCGACGTCGGTCTTGGAATTGGTTGAAGAGGCGACCTGGCCGACCGTGCAAGGCAACCACGTCGCGCTCGCCCGGCTTGCCGTAGCAGACGACGGCGGCCTGCTGTTCGGCCGTCATCAGCATCTGCCGTGGCGCCGGCCCGCCCGCGGCGCCACGCAGCTCGATCGCCCGGTGTTGTATTTACCCGTGCAGGGTTGGGGCGGACGAGCGGCAACGTTGCTGAGGTTGCTAGAGAAGCAGCTTACGGACGTGTCATCAGCGCTGGTGACGCTGCAAAATCGACGGCGCCGCGGGCCGCGTCCGCCACCGACACTAGATGGGAAACCGCCGCATCCGCTGCTCCGCGCCACTCTCGCTGAGATGGACGTACAGCTAATCGCGGGAGAGATCGAGCTGATCGCTGGGGACGCGTCAGACGTTCGTGTGCTGAACGCTTTCGACGAAGCCAAGACGGTCGAAGTGGAGCTGCCGCTGCCGGTTCGCGCCGTGGTGCGCGCCGAGGTTTCGACGTTCTCGTCCAAGGCGCTCGGACCCACCGTCCGCGCGCTCAGTCGCGCCGCCCTCAAGCTCGCCGAGCGGGCCGCCGGCGAACTCGACACGCTGCCAGCGTTTGTACGCGATCACCAACGGCTCCGTTTCGTAGCCGCAGCGCGGAAAAAGCGCCTGCCGCCGGCGCTGCGCGAGCTGCGCATCTGGCCGGATGTCCATGGCGACCATCACACGTACGATGAACTCGCGGCATTGCCGGAGGCGGACCGTCAGTTCACCTCGATGTTGCCGCCGTATCCCCAGCGCCGCTACGATCATCCGGTCGTTGTCCTGACCC
>JAUIKB010000783.1 GCA_030430975.1 Polyangia bacterium | reverse complement strand
ATCGCAATGGGAGCTCTCACGCGGCTACTCAGGCGGCAGCTGCTGTGCGACTTCGCTGCCCGCGACCTGACAATACTCTTTCGTTTCTGTCAGCGGGCGCCCATAGGGGACGGACTTGGATCGGGGCCGCACGTAGATGCGTCCGTCGACCAGAGGTTTCGGAATGATCGCGACCTGCGTCAGCGGTCGACCGAACTGGGCATTTTCCACCACGATGATCACATCGTTTCCGCGCGTTTCGTAGCCCCAATACGAGGCGCCCAGGCTGTCCTCCGGCTCCTTCTCGCAGCTCTGGCCTTGAGATGTGACGCCGATCAACATCTGCGATTCGCCGTCGAGCCGAGGCGCGCCGCCGTGCCACTGAAACGCCGCCGCGTTGGTCTGCGAGGTGACGAATGACAAGCAGGTGCACTTCGCCGCGCCACCCTCCAGGTTGAGCGTGACGTCGTGCCGGGCGCCGAGCAGCGCAAAATCGCCGTCGGTGTACGACGCGACATCTTCCGGGTTGTCCAAGGGCTCTTCGAACGTGTCCTGCTCGTTGCCTTCGCCGTTCGCGCCGAATTTCGCCTCCGCGTTCACCTTGCAACCGGTGACGGCGATGCCAATGACGAGGATAGCTACGCTTCGCACGTACAAAGGGTGGCACCGCCCGCCGGGGGTGGGCAACCTTTTGCCTGGGTGGACGCCTAAAAGGTAGCCTTCGGATGTGGACTTCGAGCTCATCCGTAAGCGCCTGGAAGAAGCCTCACCGCTTCGACCGGAGGGGACGGTGCGTTCCGTTACCGGGCTAGCGCTGCGCGCGTCGCTGCCTGGCGCCCGGATCGGAGACGTCGTTCGGGTCCGCCGGCGCGGTGAGCCGCTGCTGGCTGAGATCGTGGGTTTCGACGCGGGCGAGGTTGTCGCGATGCCGCTCGGAGACATGGCCGGGGTGGGGCCGGACGACGTGGTTGAGTCGAGCGGTGCGCCGCTCCAGGTCCGGGTGGGGGAACAGCTGCTGGGACGTGTGGTCGATGGTCTTGGGCGGCCCTTGGAGTCGGACGTGAATCTCAACGGTGCGACGTCGGTGCTGGTCGATCGGGCGCCGCCGCCGGCGTTGGACCGGCAGCCGATCGATCGAGTTGTGCCTACCGGGATCCGCGCGGTAGACGGCTTTCTGACGCTAGGCCTTGGTCAGCGCATCGGCTTGTTCGCCGGTTCGGGAGTCGGTAAGAGCACGCTGCTCGGATCACTGGCGCGCGGAGCGAAGGCTGACGTGGTGGTCGTGGCGCTCGTCGGGGAGCGTGGGCGCGAGGTGGGGGAGTTTTTGAATCACGCGCTGGGCGATGTCGGGCGGAAGCGGTCCGTCGTGGTGGTGGCGACGAGCGACGCGCCCGCTCTGGAACGCCTCCGCGCGGCTCAGGTGGCGACCGCGGTATCCGAGTACTTCCGCGATCAGGGCAAGAGCGTGCTGCTGCTGGTCGATTCGATCACGCGGTTTGCGCGCGCCCAGCGCGAAGTCGGACTGGCCGCGGGCGAACCGCCGGCACGTCGCGGTTACCCGCCGAGCGTGTTTGCGATGCTTCCCAAGCTACTCGAGCGCACGGGTCGGAGCGCCGCCGGCTCGATCACGGCGGTCTACACGGTGCTCGTCGAAGGCAGCGACATGGACGAACCGATCGCCGATGAGGTGCGCGGCATCGTGGACGGTCACGTCGTTCTCGATCGTCGCATCGCGGCGCGCGGACACTACCCGGCGATCGACATTCCGGTATCGCTGTCGCGCGTGATGGACGGCATCGTCGCGCCCGAGCATCGAGACGCCGCGCGGACCCTGCGTCGATTGCTCGGTGCTTACGAAGAGAAGCGCGACCTGATCGCGCTCGGTGCGTACGCAAAAGGCGGCGACCGAAACGTCGATCAGGCAATCGCCGCCATGCCCGAGCTGCTCAGGGTTGTGCAGCAGGACGCGCACCAGACCACACCGTTCGAAGAAACCTCCGCTCGGCTCGTCGAGCTTGCAAAGCGGTTCGGTTGAACGCCGCGTGAGCCGTCATGACTCCGCTCGCTCTGAGCAAACGTTACAACGACTCAACCACGGTCGAGGCGAATCCGGCGTGGGGGTCCGGCATCTGCGGTTGCGACCCAGACGCGGTGCTGGACGTGTTGAGGCCTGCAAGCTTTCTGGCCGCCGCTGTACCCGCTCTTCAGCAGCGCTGGCTGCGAGGGCGAGATGACTAGCGAGAAACCGTCGGCCCTGGCTAGCGCGTGGCAATTGCTGCGCGACGCGTTCCACACGCCCGGAACGCGCATCTATCGCATTACGTTCTCGCTCGTCTGGACGCTGATCGTCTTCTCGATCGTGCTCATGATCGCGCAGCTGATCGTGGGCGAGAAGCATCCGTGGCACGAGAAGTTAACCCGCGTCGACGACGAGATCCTGTGGGCGTTCGTCGTCGAACTCGCGCTCCGGGTGGTTACTTTCCGACCGCGTGCGCTGGAACTGTTTCAGCTCACGCGTGCGCAGCGTATCCGCGTGCACATCACCGGGCGCCTGCGGTATTGCCTGCGCCCGCTGACGCTAGTGGACATTATCACCGTGGTTGCTGTCGTTCCGGCGCTGCGCGGCTTGCGCGCGCTGCGGCTGCTGCGGTTGCTGCGTTCCGCCAAGCTGTTTCGCTACAACAACGTGTTCGCATCGGTGATGCGCAGCTTCGAAGACAACGCGCTGCTGTTCGGCTTCGCGATGTCGATTTTCGGCAGCTTTACGCTGCTGGGCGGCGTGACGCTTTACATGATCGAGCGTGACGCCAACCCGAACATGGACACGTTTAGCGACGGTTTGTGGTGGGCGTTGGTAACGCTGACGACGGTCGGTTTTGGCGACATCACCCCGGTGACGACCTTGGGGCGCGGAGTTGGGTCTGTGCTGATGGTACTCGGTATGTTCTCGCTGGCGCTGTTCGCTGGTGTTGTCGGGCATACTCTGCTGCGCGCAGTGGTCGGAATCAGAGAGGAACAGTTTCGAGTGTCCGAACGCATGAATCACATCGTCGTCTGCGGCTATCAGCGGAGCTCACGCATGCTCCTCGACGTTCTCGAAGAGGAGCTGGGAGTTAGTGAACGTGAGGTTGTCCTGTTTGCGCCAGGCGAACGGCCCGACGACATCCCGCCTCGGTTCACCTGGATGAGCGGTGACCCAACCAAGGAAAGCGAGCTAGAGAAGGTTCACCTGCATTCGGCGGGGGCGGCGGTCGTGATCGCGTCACGTACAGACAGCCCTCAAGCTGCCGACGCGATCTCGTTGCTGACACTGTTCACGCTACGTTCTTTCGTGGCCAAGCACTCCAAGAAATGGGCGCGCAAGGAGCCGCTATATATCGTGGCGGAAATTTTGGACAGTGAGAACGTCGACCACGCAAAGGCGGCCGGCGCCAACGAAGTCATCGAGAGCAAGCGACTCGGTTTCTCTCTGGTAGCGCATTCCGTGTTCTTTCACGGCTCTGGCGACTTACTCGCACACGTCGCCAACGCGGGCGCCCACAGTGTGTATGTCGGAGTTGTGCCTGATGATATCGAAGACCGCACGTTCCGTAGCGTCGTCAAGGAGCTGCAGGAACGTCACGAGATGCTGATCATCGGGGTTCACGATCCCGATACCGGCACCGAGCGCATCAATCCGCCGCGCGATATGAATCTAAGTGACCGATTTCGAGTCGTGTACCTGGCCGAGGAAGCAGCGCTTCCCGCCGACTAGCGGCGTTCGCGGCTAGGCGCATCACATCATGAAGACGCCGACGATGACG
>JAUIKB010000782.1 GCA_030430975.1 Polyangia bacterium | reverse complement strand
CGCTTCTGGACCTACTCGCTACTTTCTCGGCATCCGATCGAGTGGGTCAAGCTGAACGCGTTCGTACGCCACATGATCTTCGATTGGCCACACCGCGTAGTGCTGTACGTGAGCGCTCTGGCAATTCTGGCACACGCGCTGCTGAGCAGCGACGCCGCGCGCAAGCGACGCGTCGTGCTGTGGTTCAGCGTCGGCATCACGGCCGCAGCCCCCGCATCCTTGGCGTTCCTCAAAGCGTACGGCGTCGGCAACAACATGTGGGTGATCGACGTATGGCTGTTCATCTTGGTGGCTCCGGTCGGAGCACGTCTGCTATTGGAGTCGGCCCGACGCGGGGAACTTCAACGCGCCGTTGCAGTCGCAACCGCCGCCGCCGTGATCGTACTAAGCCTGTTTCCCTTGCGGGCTCGCCCGACCCTTGGCCACCACCAATACATGGCGGAGTTCGAGGATCGACTGCGCGAGGACAAGCGCCTGGGCCGAAAGATCCTAGTAGTACACGGCATGATGGCGCTGCTAAGAACCGGCCACACGGAGGTGCCGGTCGACCGAGGCAACACGCTGTTTGAGTTTCTTCCGACGCCGTTCAAGCCCAGCGCCCTCGACCTCACCAAACGCCTTCGAAACGGCCACTACGACCGCATCTACCACGCTTGGCCGTCTCTCGGGCATCCGATGACTGCAACTCTTCACGCCCACTACGCACAGGTCGATTCGATCGCTGGCGTCGCGCAGCGCCGCAACGGTATGGTCGGCCACACGATCATCGGCCTACAGGACGAGATGTTTCTTCGCATGAGCGTCTACGAACCGAAACCCGAGCAACCCGCCCGAGCTCGTGACTATCGCAATACACAAGACGCGCTGCGGCGCCGTTACTTACCCTCTCCGCGACCCGACGACAGATAGCCGGTGACCAAGGCCGCGAGCTCTTCTTTGAGTTCGTGGGAATCGAGGAGGTCTTCGCGGGACATCACCGCCCGCGCGAGAATGCCCTCTGCGGCGGAAACTAGAACGAACGACGCCAACTCGAGATCTGCCGGCCGGACCTCAACGCCGCCGTTTTCCAACCCCATCTGGATCAGTTTAGCCGCACGTTGGCTTTGCTCTCGGACACGGTGATAGCGTCCCACCACCTCAAGGTTGGGCAACACGGCTTGGTAGAACTTCCGGTCGTCACGATAGCGGTCCACGTAGAAGTCGACGAGAGCTCGAACGCCGGAGTCGAACGTCGCACCCACCAGCGACTGCAGCTTTTCGATCAGCGCGTCGCGGGTGGCCTCGGCCCGCCGTTCGATGACCGCACCCACAAGCGATTCCTTATTGGGGAAGTACTGATACAGCGAACCGATACTGACGCCAGCGACCTTGGCCACCCGATTGGTACTCAGCTCATCGTAGCCCACCTCGACGAGCAGGCGGCGCGTCGCCTCCAGTATCGCCTCAACCGTATGAGCTGACCGCTCTTGTTTGGGGTGCTTGCGCGGCACCGGCTTCTCTGTTCGTCGGGCAGCCATTTCAGCCGTTGTCTAGCACCGGCTGAGTCGTCGGTAAGTCGCAAACGTATCGCCAAGCTGCCGCGGTCATCACAACTCGGTGACGCGGCGGTGCGTCGATCACGCTGTGCCGCGCGTACCCCACGTCGCCCGGCAGCAACGACGTCGTGCCGACCGACGTTGCCTGTGGGCGCGGCAACAACTCCCACTCCGCGCGCGCTCGTAGAGCGCTCATCGCGTCCCCAGCCGCCGCATGTTCCGCAAGCCAACACAACGTCACAAACGTTGGCGGCGGCACGCTGTGACCGCGCTCACAAACTCGCCGGGCGGCCTGGGCGGGAGCGACCCATACGTGTTCATCGATCTCGCCGCCGTCGACCACGACGTTCGATCGGTTGACCTGACACGCGAAGAACGCCGCGCTAAACCGACGACGACGACCGACCGGCGTGATCCACCGCGCGGTTCGGACGAGGTCGACCGACCCGATATCTAGCTGGGTTTCTTCCCACGTCTCGCGAACAGCTGTGGCACGCTCATCCGCATCGACGGTTTCGATCTTTCCGCCCGGAAAGACCCACTGCCCACCGTGCACAGCCAGCGATGCGTGGCGGCGCAGAAGTAGCACTTCGAATGCAGAGCCTCGCTCGCGAACGACGACGACCGTTGCGGCTCGCTCCACCAGCTCGGTCATATGCCGACGTCCGCCGTGATGCCTCCGTCGAGCGTGACGACCGCCCCGTTCATGTGGCGATTGCTCACCATCTGGACCGCGAGGCTGGCGACCTCACTAGGCAAGCCGACGCGGCCGTTAGGGGTCCGAGCCAACACAGCCTCAGAGTGGCCCGCACGCGCGTTCGGCTGCACGCCCATCCGCGTATCGATATAGCCAGGGCACAGCGCGTTGCACGTGACGCCGTGTGGACCCCACTCCGCGGCGATCGCCCGCGTGTAGCCGATCATCGCGTGCTTCGACGCCACGTACGTCGACGACAGCCGCGCGCCGTACAATCCCTGAATGGACGCGATGTTGAGGATCCGACCGTAGCCCGCTTCTCGCATCCGCGGCAGCAATGCACGCGCGAACAGAAACACGCTGCGAACGTTGGTGTCGAACACGCTGTTGTACGTCTCGAGGCTGACCTCATCTAGTCGTTGAAACGGCCCGCCTATCCCGGCGCAGTTCACCAACACACTCGGCTCGCCCAGCTTCGTGGCGGTCGCGACCACCCGACGGACATCGGGCTCAACTCCGACGTCCGCGACCTCGGTATGAAGCGGAGCGGACTTGGCGAGTTCTGCGAGCTTCACCGGATCCCGGTCCACGGCAAGCACCTGCAGACCCTCATGCCTGCAGAGCGCCTCGCAGATCGCTGTGCCAATCCCACCCGCACCCCCGGTGACGATCGCAGCCGCACGCGGGAACACTCGACGACCCTGAATCGCTGGCGACTGCTTCACTGCATGCCCCTCGTCATGATGCCCCTCATGCCCCTCGTCACGGCATGCCCCCCGTCACAGCGCCCCTCTGGGCGGCATCAGTCGCAGTTCGTCTACGCTCATCGACAGCGGCCGACTTAGCACGTCGGCGACCACGGCGGCGACGTCGGCCGGCGCGAGCATGTCGCGGACGTCGAACTCCGGTCGGTCATTCCAGATATCGGTCGCGACCGCCCCGAGACTGACATGCGTCACCCGCACGCCGGCATCGCGCAGTTCCTCTCGAAGTACATCGCTCAGCCCGCGCAGCCCGTATTTTGAAGCGGCATAAGCGGCGCTGTCTGCGAAACCGCGATGATCGGCGAGTGAGCCTATTTGCAGGATCCGGCCACCACCGTCACGCAGGAGCGGCAGCGCGCGCTGCGCGCAATGGAACGCGCCGGTCAGGTTGACGTTCAGCACGCGCTGGAAATCGTCCCGACTGAGTTCGGTAACCGGGGCGAACACGCCCACCCCGGCGTTGTTGACCAGCGCATCGACCGCGCCGACCTGGTCTACGATCCAGTCGAACACGTCCTCGACCTGATTCGGATCGGTCACGTCGAGTCGAACGGCAGCGACCTGACCCCGACTCGGTACCGCCCGACCCGGCGCGGATCGAGACGCGGCCAGTACGCGGGCACCGCGACTCGCCAAGGCGTCGGCGATAGCGGCACCGATGTCCCGGGAGGCCCCCGTAACGAGTACGATCTGGTCGCCCAGCCCGGGGGAAAGCTGCGTCCCCGACGTTTGCGCTGTGTTAGGGGTGTTTTTCGGAACCATTCGCCGGTCTCGCTTTCGAACCTAGC
>JAUIKB010000781.1 GCA_030430975.1 Polyangia bacterium | reverse complement strand
AAAGCTGGCCGCGTGGCACTGGAAGGAAGCCGCCGCTGCCTGGGTGAAAGCGGGCGAACCGAAGAAAGCACTGGCCGCCGCCAGGAAATCCGCCAGCAGTCCCGAAGAGAAACGCTCCGAACTGCTGACCTACTTCTGGCGACGTGGCCTGGGCGATGCTCGGCGTGCATAAGGCAGAGCAGGACGTCGTCCGAGTTGCGCGCGAGGAGCACGGCTGGGTCGAGCAGGACCGCTTCCCGGTGACCGGCCTCGACGCGGTCTACAGCGCCGGCGACGGGCGGATCGTCGCGCTGACCGTCGACAAGGCCCGGGTTGCAGTCGAGGTCACCGACACGAACGCGTTCCCGTTCCGCTTCTACGGCGTCGGCCTACCCCCGTCCGAAACCGAGTTCGAATATCGCATTCAATTCGAGCCCGGCGTGAACACCAGCCTCGTGTGCGAACAAATCGAAATGGCTGAGGAACCCGGCCTTGAGGCGTCAGCCGAAGGACAATTCGTGCAGCTGTATGTGGACCCCACCATCGGGTACGAGGAAGAGTTTTGCACCGAGTTGCTGAAGGATCTTCACAAGCGGTTCCCGATTGTTGAGGTCGTCAACATGATCATCAACGACACCGTCGACAGCGACTGGCAGAGGTGGTCAGTTGACCAACAGGAATGGCCGAACGAGGGACCGAGATTCGGTCACAACCACTGGACGTGGGCTCCTCAACCCTGATCGATCGCCCGTAGCCTCAACACCAGCGCGTTCGCCTCACGGCACTCCGCCAAGTCGATCGACAGATCGAGCGTCCACTCGAAGTTATCGTCGGGATCGGCCAGGTTCTGACGCAGTCTCCACAGATCGCCGTCCTTGTCGGTCGATAGATGCTGCGGGCTGCGCGCCTTGGGATCGGTGCGCAGCTCCTCGAACTCTGCCCAGTACGGAGCCATCGCGGCCTCGACGCGTTCGTCGGTCCACCGCTGACCGTCGCCATCATCCGCGAACCGTTGCTCGCCGGCCAAGTCGACCAGGTGCGTGATCACACGCGGATACTGCTTGCGCGACAGCGCCTGCACGATGCGCCAGACGGCGTTGCGGATCATCACCGTGAACGCTTTGCGATCGGTGGTGATGTTGTCGGGCTCCCGCTCCTCGTTGTGCTTGAGCACCGCCTTCGGGTCCTGCATCTGAGTCCACTCTTCGAGCAGACTCGCGTCGACGCTGCGGATCTCGGCGCCCAGCCATTCGATCAGATCGAGCACCTCTTCGGATTTCGATTGCTCAGGCACCGTCTGCTCCAGGACGCGGTACGCGCTCGACAGGTACCTGAGCAGCACGCCCTCGGCGCGCTGCAGGCCCAGACTCTTGACGTAACCGTTGAAGCTCTCGCCCTGTTCGTACATGTCCCGCGCGATGCTCTTGGGCGATATCCGATGCCCGGCAACCCACGGGTGGCGCTCCTTGAACAGCTCGTAGGTGCCGTAGATGAAGTCGACCTCGGGCTTCGGGTACTCGACCTTCTCGAGCGCCTCCATGCGCTCGTCGTACTCGACCCCTTCGGCCTTGAGCTGCTTCACGAGCTCGGTCTTGAGCTTGTTGACCTGACCGCGCAGAATCACGTGCGGCTCTTCTAGGATCGCCTCGATGATCGTCATCACCGTCAGCGAGTAGTTCTCGTCGTCGTCCTCGAGCGCATCGATCGATTCGACCGCGTACAGCGCCAGCGCCCGGTTGAGCGAGAAGTCCTCCTGCAAGTCGGCGTGAATCGCGATCCGATCTCCGTCCAGCTCGATGATGTTGGCGCTCTTTAGCGAGCGGTAGAGCGAGATCGCCGTTCGCGCATGCTGGCGTTGGTTCTTTTTGGGCTCGTGACTGCTGCGAATCAGCCTCGCCATCGCGCGGCAGCCATCCTCATGCTGGCGCGCGAGCACGTTCAGCAGCATGCCCGACGACACCGCGAATCGACTCGGCAGGCGTTCGGGCTTCGCGGTGCGTAGCCGCTCCAGGGTCTGCGCGTCCCACGGGACATATCCGCGTTCCGGCGCCTTCTTTGGACGTAGCTTCTTGAGCTTCTTCGGATTGTCCGACAGGCGCGCCTTGGCCCGCTGGTTTTCGATCACGTGCTCGGGCGCCTGTACCACCACCGAACCCTGAGTGTCGAAACCGCGCCGTCCTGCGCGCCCCGCGATCTGCTTGAAGTCGCGCGCACTCAGGATTTTCGTTTTTTCACCGTCGTATTTACACAGCTGAGTGAACATCACCGTGCGCAGCGGAATGTTGATGCCGACGCCCAACGTATCGGTGCCGCAGATCAGCTTGAGCAGACCTTTTTGAGCCAAGCGTTCCACGAGCCGGCGATACTTCGGCAGCATGCCGGCGTGATGCACGCCGATGCCGTGACGGATGTGGCGCGACAGCTCCGCTCCAAACGGGCTGTCGAAGCGAAACCCCTTGAGCTGCTCTTTGATCTCGCCCTTCTGGTCCTTGCTCAGAAAATCAATGCTCATCAGCGTCTGCGCCTGCTCGCTGGCGGCACGCTGAGAGAAATGGACAATATAGACCGGCGCCTTGCCGGCGTTCAGCAGATCCTGGACGGCCTCCTGCAGCAGGTGTTCGGAGTACGTCCAGTCGAGCGGTACCGGACGCTCGGTCGTCTGCACCAGCGCGCTCTCCGCACCGGTCAGTTCATCGAGCATGTCCACGAAACGCTGAGGCTCACCGAGCGTCGCGCTCATCAACAGGAAGCGACTCTGCGGCGCTGTGATCAGCGGCACCTGCCACGCGACGCCACGATCGCGGTCGCCGTAGTAGTGGAACTCGTCCATCACGATCATCTGCACGTCGGCGCGGTCGCCCTCGCGCAGCGTCAGGTTCGATAGGATCTCAGCCGTGCAGCAGATCACCGGTGCGTCGTGATTAATCGTCGCGTCGCCGGTCATCATGCCGACGTTGTCGGGCCCGAGCGTGGCGCACAGGTCGAAGAACTTTTCGCTCACCAGCGCCTTGATCGGCGCCGTAAAGAACGCCCGGTCCCCATCCGCCAACGCCTTGAAGCACGCGGCCAGCGCGACCAGCGACTTGCCGGATCCGGTCGGAGTGTTGAGCACCACGTTGTGCCCCGCAAACAGCTCGAGGATCGCTTCCTCTTGCGCCGGGTACAGCTCCAGCCCCTTTTCCTCGGCGTAGGACAAGAACGCCTCGAGCAGCGCGTCGCCGTCACACGGCTCATCGCGCCCCGGAAGCCGACGCTCCAGCGGGCAAAGCTCTCGCTCGGCGTCGGTCATGTCGCCGCAGCAAAGCACACTGAACGCGGGGACAATTGAATTTCTTCACAGCACCTACCATCCAGCCGTACCCGCGCATCAAGCTACTAAACGGCACACGTCGGCCCTCTCCCAACCGCATGCTGCGACGCTCTGCCCATCGGGGGACGCCGCAGGCGAATTATCCGACACCTGTGTGACCGCCTTCGTTGCCTTTAAGGTGCGTTTAAGCTGCTTAAGGGGCGAAACACGTTCCTATAGCCGAATGAAACGCTCGCTCTTCTGCCTCGGTATCGTCCTGCTCCCGCTGCTCGCCTGCAAGAAGTCCTCAAGCGAGTCGACTGATCCCACAGCCGCCGCGTCCGCGTCAGCTCCCCCGGGCGATAACGCACAGGCGGGGTTCCCACTGAGCCCTATCACGGGCACCGAGGCTGGCGAACCGTTCACCATTCGGCTGCCCGCCGGGGTCGTTCCGACCTCTCAAGACAAGTACCGGGAGTACCAAAACGCGGACAAGTCGGTTCGAGTAACCGTTATG
>JAUIKB010000780.1 GCA_030430975.1 Polyangia bacterium | reverse complement strand
GTCCCGGATTCCGACTCACGACCAGCGGCTACTCTGGCGGCGTGGACTTCGCCACGTTCCGCTCTGGCGACATCCCGAAGCGCGAGGCGGCAGCGTTTGACTTCATTGCGGACGGTAGCTGGCACCACGTCGTGGCCGTCCACGACCGTCAGAACCTGTTCGACACCAGCGTGGCGATTTACATAGATGGTCGACTTGCTGCCAATCGCGCGCCGAACCATTCAGGGCTCGAGGGGGTGTTTGCCAACGACTGGCACGCTGCGATCGGGGCTAGCGGTGGCGATCCCGACGACCCAGTACAGTTTCCTACTCACGATTCGTTTGCGGGTAAGTTAGATGAGGTGGCCGTGTGGAGTCAGGCATTGACGGCGTCACAAGTCGAAGCGGTTTATCTGACCGGGCGATCCGGGTGGCGACTCGTAGGCTCCGGTGATTAGCGCCGTGGGGATCCAGTCGTGCCCTAGACGGCTTGGCTATACGGCGGCGGTGTGCCTGGCTGTTCTGGCCCCGGCCGCGAGCGCTCAGAACGCCGACACAGGTCAGGCGGGCGTGGCGCCCTCCGTTGCCGCGGCCGACGCGCTATTCCGTGAAGGTCGCCGGCTATTTGACTCCGGTGACTTCACCGGATCGCGCGAGAAGTTCGCCGAGAGCAACCGGCTCGATCCGGCGGCCGGAACACTGATCAGCTTAGCGCTGTCCGAACAGAAGCTCGGCATGCTTGCGTCCGCGTGGACGCATTTTAAGGAGGCCGGCGACCGACTTACCGAGGGTGACGATAGATTACCGTTGGTGGCCAAGCAGATCCGCGAACTCGACCCTCAGGTTCCCCGTCTGACGATCGTGCTCAGCCAAACCCCCGCCGCCGGCGTGCAGATCGAAGTCGACGGCGTTCAGCTCGCCGGAGCCAGCTCAGGCGTCGCTCTGCCGATCGATCCGGGCAAACATCGGGTTGTGGTAAAAGCCGCTGGCCACGCACCGTTCGTTAAGGAAGTCAGCCTCGTAAAAGCAGACCGCCAGCGGGTCGAAGTGCGACTCACGCCGGAGCGCGCCGGCAAGCAGGTCTCCGAACCGGCACCTCCGCGGCTGGCGCCGGTCGGTCCGCCGAGCCCTCAGGCGCCGCCGGCCGGTGGGACCGATCCGGGTGGCGATGAAGAGGGCGGCCAGTGGCTGGGGTGGGGACTGGTCGGACTCGGCGCCGTCGGTCTGGTGACGGGGGCCGTCACAGGCATCTTGGTGCTGCAGAAAAAAAACGTAGTCGATGACCCTGCGCACTGCGACGCGCAGCTGCGTTGCGATCAGGTTGGACAGGACGCGGCGGCCGCAGGCAAGACCTTTTCTGTGATCAGTCCGGTCGCGTTCGGCGTAGGCGCGCTAGCGCTCGGCATAGGTGGGTACTTGCTGTTGGTGGACTCCGGTTCCACAACACTCGGTGGGTCGGTCTGGACAAGCGGCGGCGGCATGCAGCTTCGCCATCGTTTCTAGAGACCCGCCGGTTTTATCGAAAGGAAGCAGCGTGTTGTTCTCAAGAAAGAAGCTGGAGTTGCCGACGGCTGAAAAGGCGCTCAAGGGTCGGGAGGAGCCGATGCCGGTGCCGGAGCAGCACTTCGTCTTGGAGACCTCCCTTAAACCCGACATGAAAGGGCGCGAGGAGGTGCTGTTCGGTCTGGGGTGCTTCTGGGGTGCGGAGCGTAAGTTCTGGCAGCTGCCGGGGGTCATTTCCACCGCGGTCGGATACGCCGCCGGGCACACGCCGAACCCTACCTATGAAGAGGTCTGTTCGGGTATGACCGGCCACAACGAGGTGGTGCGTGTTGTCTATGACCCATCGGTCATAGAGTTTAGCGAATTACTACGTGTGTTTTGGGAGAACCATGACCCGACCCAGGGCATGCGGCAAGGTAACGATCGAGGGACTCAGTATCGATCCGGCATCTACTGCACGTCCGCGGATCAGCTGGCCGAGGCCGAGCGGTCGCGCGTCGTGTACGCCGATCGCATCAAGGCGGAGGGCTACGGTGCGATCACGACCGAAATTCTGCAGGCTCCTCCGTTCTACTACGCCGAGGCTTACCATCAGCAGTACTTGGCCAAGAATCCCGCTGGGTACTGCGGTTTAGGCGGGACTGGCGTGACCTGCCCGGTCGGGATTGCTGCCGAATCGTGACGTTCAGGTCGAACACGAGTGTTCGAGTTTGATTGCTGACCAGGCAGGCCGGCAGTAGGCTTGGCGAAGATGAAGCGTCGCAGTCGCTCAAACGTCGGCCGGGTCACGTGCGTCGCATTGGTGGTGACAGCGACCTATGTCGGTTGCACCTTCCCGGAGCACGAATTCGTCTCGCCGGAGGAGTTCGAGCGACTCAAGAATGCCGGCGGCACGAGCGGTAGCGGCAGCGGCGGTGTAGGAGCAGGCGGCACGACTGCCGGCACGTCGGGTACGGCTGGGACGTCGGGGACGGCCGGCTCGGGCGCGACGGCCGGTGCGGGCGGAACCGCCGGTGTCGGCGGTTCAGCGGGCAGCGCCGGTACCGGGGCCAGCGCGGGGACCGGCGCTTCCAGCGGCGCGGGCGGAAGCGCTGGATCCAGCGCCGGAGCGGGTGGCAGCGCGTCGGGCGGCTCCGCCGGCAGCGCCGGAGTGGGCGGCAGCGGCGGCTCGGCGGGCTCCGCCGGTAGCGGCGGTTCCGGTGGCGGTGGCACTTGCACCGGCGGGCCGGTGAGCTTGATCATTAGCGAGTACGTCGAGGGCAGTTCCAACAACAAGGCGCTCGAGCTGTACAACGCCGGGTCCGATCCGGTGAACCTCGCCAACTGCACGCTCGAAGTCTTCTTCAACGGAGCGAACACCGGCTCCGCGGTCCCGCTCGGCTCGACGACGCTGTCACCCGGTGGCCCTCCATTTGTGCTTTGCAACCCGAGCGCCTCCTTCGAGGGGACGCCCGGGCTGTGCGACGTGTCGCACGCCAACGTAAAGCACAACGGTGACGACGCGATCGTCCTCACCTGTAACTCGGTCGTTCAAGACGTATTCGGTCGCGTTGGTCAGCAGCCCGGTTCGGGTTGGGGAACGGCGCCGACCAACTCAGAGGACACGACGCTGCGTCGGAAATGTTCGATATGCGCCGGAGACACGGTTCAGGGAGACGACTTCGATCCCGCCGGCGAATGGGATCCGGGAAGCGCGACCGACGACATCTCCGACCTCGGCAAGCACTGTGGTGCCGGTTAAGCGAACGCGGTGGGGCGCAGAGCGGTCAGACACGCGCGCGCTCGAGAATAGCTGAGCGCACGTCGTCTTTAGGCAGCCCGTCGAGGAGCACGTCCGCCGGGGTCTGCCCCCGACTGAGCAGCTGCTCGAGTTCGACGAGGTGCGCGGACTCGTCTCGCCCGCTGTCGTCCGTGAGCGCGCGCCGCTGCAGGCCGGATTTCGCCAGCTCGACGAGCGACTCTGCCCAGCTCTGAACCGTGCGCTCGCCGACCTGACACTTGAGCCCGTCTCGTACCAGATCGGCGCGGGCGCTCTCGCCTGGAACCGCCGCTATGGCGCTTCCCGGGCCATTGACCAAGAGCTCAAAACCTCTCTCAAAGACCAAGGAATCGAGGTCGAGAGTTTCCAGGCGAGTGTGCTGTTTGAACCGTGGACGGTTCACAACAAAGACGGCAACCCGTTCCAGGTGTTCACGCCGTTTTGGAAGACCGCACTGGCCGGCGAGCCCCCACGAGAGCCCCTTGTCGCCCCGGAGGCGATGTCCGCGCTGGACGGCGTCGCATCGGACGATCTCGACAGCTGGGG
>JAUIKB010000779.1 GCA_030430975.1 Polyangia bacterium | reverse complement strand
GTCGAGCGCAACCTTTACCGAGCGATAAAGGTGTTCGTAGTTAAGCAGTCCGGTGGGAAGCTCGATATCGTCGAGCCTTCCAGCGTCCAGAAGGTCGACTGATTGCGCGAAGAGGTTCGCCTCGGACAGCGCGAATAGCGTGTTCATGAACACCCAACGGCGGTCGGATAAGTCGACCAGAGTGCGCGCATAGGCTTCTCGCTGGGCCTCGAAGGGCAGCGGCTGGGTCCCGTGAAACGCGCGCACCACGTACCCGAACCGATTCGCTTTGACGATGTTGCCAAGCTCTAGGTCCAAGACAAGCCCCCGTGTGGCGAACTCGGGATCGTAGCGGAACGCTTCTGCTGGCCAGCCTCGGGCACACAGCCGCTCGCGGGCATGCTCGAACGACCGAGCCTCCCAGATGTCGACGTTGTAGTGGATCAGCGTGTAGTCCATGTCGCAGCCGACGGCGCGGATGGAACGCAGATTGAGGGTTCGGTTGGTGTACAGGCGTCGCGCGGCCGGCGGCAGCGAGGGACATTCGGTGAGTAGCGGCGAGCTCATGATGGCGTCGAAGGATTCCGGGTTGAGCGGGCATGGGCCGCGCGCGACCTCCCGCGGTGCAGTCGCGGCGCCACGGCGGGCGCGGCGGCTGGCGTGCATAGCAGAGAAACGCAGTCGCGCGGAATTCGGCACGGTGGGCAGGTTGTGGCTACTCTGTCGCTATGAGGAACCTCGCCTGGCTCGGCGGCGCGCTGGTGCCGCTCATGGTCGTCCTAAACTGTTCTGGCGCTCAGTCTGCGACCGAAGTCCCTGACAATACTCCCGATGCGTCGAACGAAGAGCCTAGTCCTTGGATCGGGACGGCGGGTTTGCCCCCGCGCGCGTCGAGTCAGCCGCCGCCGGCCGGATCGGTGGAGCCGGGCGTCGAGGAATACGGCGTGAGCAAAGACCCGTGCGCGGGGCAGTGCACGGGACGCGCCACGCCGGCTCTCACCACGGCTCTGCAATCCGTCGCGCCAGAGACCCGGGCGTGCTTCGAGGAACAGCTCAAGAAGAACCCCGAGCTAGCCGGTAAAGCGGTGATCGGCGTACGGGTCGGACCGAGCGGGCAGCTGTGCTCCTTCAACATCAAGGAAAACAAGGTCACGCCCGAGGCCGAATTCACGGCTTGTCTAAAAGCGAAGTATAATCGGACGTTTCCAGCTGCACGTGGGGGCTGCGTCGACTTCGTTGTGCCGATCGTCTTCAAGAGCGTGCCGCCCGACGCGGGAACCGCAGCGCCGGATGCGGGCGCGTCTGACGCGGCGTCGGACTGAAGGTCGCTGGACGATCGACGCCGGGCGGCGTACGCTTTCGGCCCGGTGGCCAATTCGATCAGTTGCACAGTTTCAGCACTCAGTCTTGTGGGGCTCACCCTGCTGATTCCGCTCGGTTGCAGTAAGGACTCGGCGTCAGACGATGACGGCGGGATGGCTGGCGCGAGCGGAACGTCGGGCGGTGGCGGAGCCGCTGCGTTATGTGTCGGGGTCAAGCCGCCCGCGAGCGCTTACGGCGCTACGCCTGGCCCCGTTGCGGGCGGCGGAACCTCGGGCTCGGGGGGGAGTCCCGCGACGGACGCGGGTAGCACAGACGGCGCCGTTCCAGACGGAGGCCCGAGCGATGCCGGCGGCGACTCATCTGCCGGTGCTGGCGGCTCTACGCCTAGTAGCGGTGGAGCCAACGGCGGCAGTGGGACCGGTGGCGGTGCATTTGGCGGCACTGGGGCCGGCGGTAGCGCGAGCACCGATGACGGTTGTCCAACCTGTGTTGGCAGTCCGGCACCGAGCTGGCAGCTCGAGGACTTTCAGCCCCAAAGCTGTGGCGAGGGCGCCGTGTACGGTCTGTCTAACTTCAAGGGGCGCGTGACCGTCGCCGCACTGCTGGCGGGCTGGTGAAGCTACTGTCAGTCCCAGGCTGGGGCTATGGACAGAATGCGACTGGAGCTGAAGAAGGCGGGACACGAGGTGGAGTTCGTGGCCATCAACGCCTCGAGCGCTCTGGACGATCAGCAAAAGCTGATCGACCGCTGCGCCTTCCCGCTGCTGCAGGACACCGACGAGATCAACGTCTGGGGCATTCAGGGCGGCGTGAAGGACGACATCTACGTGTACGACACCGACGGCGCTCTCCGGGTCTTCCTCCCTGCATCGGGATCCACGTCGACTAACCTGTCGTCGCCGCAGGGGTACGCCAACCTGAAGAACGCCATCTTGGGCGTCGTGAACGACTAGCGATCAGGCAGCCAGAGCGTGATGGTCCGCGGGAGGTCCCGTCCAGCGCTCGGCGGAGCGCTCCTGTTGGTCGGCGCACTATTCGTCGCGTGCGGTGCTGAGACCGATCCAGCGCAGGAGCGACGTGAGAAAGCGCGGGCGGATTATCGTCGGTACTGCGCGCTTTGCCATGGCGCCCGTGGTGAGGGCTACGCCGCGGACGCCGCCAACGCGCTTCGTAATCCCGAGTTTCTCTCAACTGCCAGCGACGAGTTTCTGCGCAGAGCCATCGAGCGCGGTCGACCCGGCACTCCGATGTCCGGTTGGGCGGCGCAGCGCGGCGGGCCCCTTGCGCCGGCCGCTGTAGAAGGACTCATCGAGCTGATCCGTTCGTGGCAGACCGCCCCGGACAAGGACGTCGACAACATCACCGTCACCGGCGTCGCCATGCGGGCTCGCGCGACCTACGACATCGAGTGCGCTGAGTGTCACGGCGCCGACGGCGAGGGAGGCGACTTCATGAGTCTCAACAATCCCGAGTTCCTGTTCAGCGCATCCGATGGCTTCTTGCGCGAAGCTATCGCCAACGGTCGAAGCGGAACCGTCATGAAGCCGTATGCTGGCGAACTAACACCTCAAACCATCGATGACTTGGTTGTGTTGACGCGCAGCTGGCAGGTCGACCCGAACGACGACCCGATCAAACTGCCGTCGACGGACCTGGGCGACTTCGTCCTCAATTCGGATGGCGACCCGCCCACCTTCGACGATGGGCGATTTCTCAAAGTCGACGCGCTCAAACAGGCACTCGACGAGGGCATGAAGCTTGGAATTCTCGATGCACGTCCCGGGTCGGACTACGTGACCGAGCACATTTCGGGTGCTGTCAGCGTGCCGTTTTTCGCGCCCGACGAGTACGTAGACCAGCTGCCAAAGGACACTTGGCTTGTGGCGTATTGTGGCTGCCCGCACGCTGAGTCTGGGCTGCTCGTCGACGCGCTCAAAGAGCGTGGTTTTTCCAAGCTGAAGGTGCTCGACGAGGGGTTTTTCGTCTGGAAAGACCGCGGCTATCCGCTCACCGAAGGCGCAATGCCTTAGGCGCCGCGTCCGCGGAACGAAACCTGCAGTTCGGCGATGATGCTGCGTGCCTCGGCGTCCTCAGCGTCGGGCGGGATCGATTCGATCTCACGCTTGTAGTTGTCGAGCAAGAGCGCGTCACACTCGGCGGTTTGAATGACGTCTGCGAAGCGCCTGGCCGTCTCGGTACTCATCACTGCGCGGCAAGCGATGAACAGCTGCAGAACTGCATCCAGCCAGCCGCCGCCCCTAGCGGACTGAAGGTCAAGACAGACATTGGCGAGTGCGTCGAGCTCGCCCGTCGCGAGGCGACCGGCCCGCGCCTTACGCACAGCCGAGTCGACTTCCGCGAACATCAGCCGTCGTGCGCCTTCCTCGTCGCCGCGTTCTAGGAGTCGCTCGACGACGATGGCGATCACTCGAGCCAGATCGCGGTGCGTCGACTCCGGCGTGTCGCCGCTGCTCGGAGGCAGGTCGAC
>JAUIKB010000778.1 GCA_030430975.1 Polyangia bacterium | reverse complement strand
TCCAGAACTGTGCGTACAGCTACTTCTTTAGCAGGCGGACCCGCGACGAGAACGACTCGCCTTGTGATGCGGAGTACGTGCCGCGCGCCTGCTTATGGCGGGCCGTGTAGCACCAAGTCGAACCCGGCTTGCGAAACCCGAACCCTCGAAAGTTGCCCGTGAATATCCGGTCCTGAGTCTGGTTGTACTTCTTTTCCGTCCACGCGCGCAGGCAGATCCGGGCGGCCACTCCGTCGATATTCGCGGCCTTGACGCCCCGGCTCAAGCTGTTCGTAGTCCAGTGACGTTCCTGAATGTTCCCATATAGGTACTCGAAGTTGAAAAACGACCGTCCCCCGCGGAAGTCCGGAGGCGTTCCAGTTCCCGTCGACGAAATCTGGTGCTGGTCGATTTGAACGGTACACACCGTGCGCTCACCGCTCACGGTCTTTTGAACGAACTTGGTGCCGTTGTGTACCCACACCGCCGACTGTGTTGTGTTGTGCACGGTGCCGAGGTATCCCGCTCCAAGGAGCTGCACCCGACATATCCCGAGTCCGCCCAACGTGCTGTCAGTAGCGTGGCGCCGATTGCCCGAAATCGATATCTTCTTGGCAGCGCCCGCCGTCGGGTCTCCGCCCCGATACTTCCACGTGGTGCCGCTCGGCGCGGACCGGACCCCGGGAGAACATCGCTGGGCGAACGTCATGTCGAGCGGCAGCGCATCAGCTTTCGCGAACTGTGTCGCGCTCGCCGGAGTTGACCAGGACGCGCCAGACGCCGTCGAGCGAATGCTCGCCTTGATGCAGGCGCCTCCGTTCTTGCAGCGCACGTAGCTCCCCTGAACTACCCACTTGCGCACGTCCATCTCGTGACGGACCCAGGACCCACCCTTCTTCGCGACGAATTTGGCGCGGCATGTTGACGGCTGGAAGTACGTCTTGAGTGTCGCGTTGCTGTTCTGTTCGAGCTTCCTCCAATTCGCTTGGGCGCTGCTCGTGAACGGGTTGCCGAGAGCCGGGCTGGTCGCGGCGAGTCCTGCCAGGAGTACTAAGTGTGATCGAAGTTGTCGTCGGTCCATCATGCGAAGCTACTACCCGCGACCGCGGAAACTCCCTTGCCGAACGCGGATCGAACGCAGATCGAACGCAGACTGAACGCGCGCCTGCCGAGCGTTCGGTCCGTGCTTGTCACTGCTCGCACACTCGGTCGATCATGGACCGATGTCGACGCACGCAGCCGATACGATCGGTGACCTGTTTCAAGCCGCCCACTCAGTCGGCTTCATCGGTCGCCGCGATGAATTGGAACTCGTGCGCGGACTGGCGGACGGGAAGCGTAACGGCGAACGACTAATGCAGTTCGTCGGCCCCGGAGGGTTCGGCAAGACCACACTCTTGGACCGTGTGGCCGCTCTGTATTCCAACACCCACGAGATCATTCGCTGGGACTTGAGCCAGTATCCCAGGGATCGTGGCGACACGCTCGAGAGGTTCCAGCTGCTGTTGTCCCAGCTGCGGGATAGTGAACGGCCAGGGTTGTGGCTGATCGACGAAACGGAGGAACACGTCTCGCTTGAGCGCGTCTATTTCCGTGAGTTATTCCAAAAACTTCCAGCAACCTGTGTGGTCGTGCTCGCGGGTCGGCGACCGCTGTCAGAAAGTGCGGAGCTGGATCCGGCCTGGCAGCAACTTCTGAGCGTCCACGAACTCGCCACGTTGACTCAGCAAGAATCCGTGGAGCTGCTGGCACAGCGTGGCCTCTCGGAGGGCATGCGCGTGGAGATGGCGTCGAAGTGCGGTGGACACCCCTTGAGTCTGGCGTGCGCTGCGCTGGACGCGCGCAAGGGAGCGCCCTCTCAGGCGTCGCGGCAGCCGACGCTCCCGGAGCTATCCGCTGGGCTCTTGTCGGACGTCGCCAAACCCTTGGGCCTGCTAGCGCTCATGCCTAGGCTTTCGCGGTCGCTTTTGTGTGGCGTGGTTGGCGCGAAGGGCGCCGACGCAGCGGCCGAAACTCTCACCCGACTCCCGTTCGTGCGCTGCGTCGGCGACGAGTTCGCGATCCATCCCCTGTACCGCGAGCCGGTCCTGCGCGGGGTCGAGGCCATCGCGCCTGCCGAACTGAGGAGCGCTCGACGGCTCGGAATTCGCTGGCACGCTGACGCGCTGGACCGCGCGCTGGGCTATAGCGATAGACTCGCCATCGCCGTCGCTTGGCCGATGCTGCTGCGGGGTTTGGAATCGGCGCCCGAAGCTCTTACCGGCCTAGGAGGTGGGGGGCTGTTCTGGGACGACCATCGGAGCGACGACGTCGCAGCGTTAGACGCTCTCGTGAAACGATGGCAGGGAGATGAGGCTCTGGATGTCGCCCGCTATCATCGCGATCAATCTCCACGCGGATTGCGCGTCGTTCGCGCGGCGGACGGCGCCGTGGCGGGCGCGCTGCAGTGGGTAGACGTCGACGATGCGGCTCCTGCCGGCGGCGATCGCGATCCCTGTATCGCCCGCCTGCGTGCTGGTGGCTACTCGCGTGGCGTCCGGGTGTTGCGCTTGCTCGAGTCGGTGGCCGAAGGCCAGGCGCCAGGACCGGTCACGGCAGAGCTGGTTGCGCGATCCGCGGCCGAGGCCCTCGCTCGCGCCGGGCTCCAGCACTACTTGATCGCGGCGCGTGACCCGAGCGCAGCGGAACCCTGGTTGCAGGACGGATACTTGATGCGATTTGCCGAGCTGGATTTCCAGATCGGTTCCAACGACTACATGATGGTCGGCTACGCGTTCGGCGAGCGGCGACCGTCGGACTGGATGCGCATCGCCGCGGACAGGATCGGCACCACACCAGCTCGCATGGCTCTTTCAGGCGACATACCGAGCATCGTCCTCGAGGCGCTTCAGCTCTATCACGATGACGCGCGACTGATGCAATCTCGGCTGGCGGCTGCTGTCGCCGGACCACGAACGCCCACTCCCGAGGACATCCGCCTGCTCCTTGCGACAGCGCACGCTCGAATGCCAGACGGCGGCTCGGAGCCGACACCACCTGCGCTGATCGACGCTGCCTACTTTCAGAGGCGCGGCAAGCAAGAGGCGATCGCTGCCCGACTAGGCCTGACCCACGGCACGTTCCGCCGTCGGTTGCGCAGCGCCGTCGAGGCGCTTGCGGTGCAGGTCGAGCTCAGCTGGACCGTTCAGCCCGGCAGCTAGCCGCCTCATCACAACGTCCGAGACGACCACCTGGGTTCGCGGCGTGGCGGGCTGTCCATTTCCGGAGGCCATCGCCCTGAGGCCCGACTCGGCGTAACTCCGCGACAGCAAACCGCCCGCGAAACCGGCACAACCGCTAGCGGCGTCGCTTGGGCGCCACAGTCGGCGTCTCGTGCGCACTGCGGGGGCGTTCAGGGCGCGGGTTGCCGCTCAGATGAGCGCGGACATCGGGCCAGATCGCGAGATAGCGCTGGAGCGTCGATGGCTCGGCCGTCACCCGCGGTGGCGCGTGATCGAGTTGCGCCAACAGCACACCATCCACGACACAGCATGGATGCTTGATCTGGATCTCCGTGCACCGGTTCACACGAACCTCAACGGACTGCTTCACGTCGGGACAGTACGCCTTGACGAAGTGGTCAGCGACCGGATCCGACAGACGCGCTCCGGTGCGGCGCAGCTTCACGGTCGGCGCCGCGTCGTCGCACTCTTGAGCGATCAGAAAGGCGCTGCGATCTAAGATGATGAGAACGCTGAGATCCGCACCGCGTTCCCGAAGCGACTCTAGGATGTTACGCCCATGTGGAAAATGATAGCCCGCAACCACGACGCT
>JAUIKB010000777.1 GCA_030430975.1 Polyangia bacterium | reverse complement strand
ACACCGAACTCAAAGTCGGAAACGAAACCGAAAGCCAAGGCGCCGAAGCAGCAAGACTCCAAGTCGGGCGGTTTCCCTTGGCTAGCTTGGACGGCCACCGGCGTGCTTACTGCAGGCGCCGTTGTTTCGGGCGTACTGGCGCTGGGCGCCGAGAGTGACCTGCAACAAGAGCGCGACGCGAAGACGACGTCGCGTGCCAAGCTCGATGATGCCGCCGGCACCCTCACCACGTTTGCCGTGATCACGGACGTGCTAATCGCGAGTGCCGTCGTGGTTGGTGGCGTATCACTGTGGTTGACGCTCGATTCCGAGGAGGCTCCCGATGCCGACCGCCGCAAAGACGGCGCTCGCAGCGGCTGGTCGTCCGTGCAGCTTGGGTTCGGCGCTACCGGCTTTAGCTTGCGAGGCGCGTTTTGAGAGTCAGATGGGCGCGCTTTCCCCTGGCCATTGCATTTGCGACGCCGTGGCTGCAGTCGTGTTTTGCTATCGTCGACCGGAGTGCGGATCAATGTGTTTCCACGCAGGAGTGTCGGGCTCGCGGGTCCGGGTTCGAATCGGCGGTGTGCTCCGATGGTGTGTGCGGTGCCCTGCCGTGTAACACCAGCGCGCGATGTCGCAGCGCACTCAAGAGCGCGACGGCGATCTGTCGCTCTGGCCAGTGTGTCGAGCTGACATCGAAAGACTGCATGGAGGTCGCTCCGGCCGACGCGCTGGATGCTGACAATCCGGTGGTCGTCGGGTGGATGGGTCCGCTCGTCGGCAAGAACCAATCGATCGGAACCCCAATCCACCAAGCCATGAGCTTGGCGTTTTCCGAAGTGAACAACCGCGCTGGCGGCATTCCTACCGAATCCGGCGCCCGCCGGAAGCTGCTCGCGGTGTTGTGTCACGATCTGGATGATGCTGACCGAGCCGCGGGACATTTGGTCAACGTAGTCGGCGTCCCGGCGATTATCGGACCTACATTCAGCGGGATCACGATCGGTGTAGCGACCGGCATTACCATTCCGGCGGGGGTGCTCACTCTGTCGCCGTCCGCTACGAGTCCCGACATCACGGACATACCCGATCAGGGACTCGTTTGGCGAACAGTGCCATCTGACTCGATTCAGGCGATCCCGCTAAGGCTGCTCGTCTCAGAGGTCGAAGAAGACGTTCGCAATGAACAAGGCCTGCAGCCGAGCGACTCGATTCGTGTGGCGATGACCGTGAAAGGCGACGCCTACGGTCTAGGTCTGGCCGATGCTGTGTTGTCGGGGCTGACCTTCAATGGCCAGTCCGCTGCAGCGAATAGCGGTAATTTTCAACGCTATAATTATGGTGATGGCGAGAATCCCAACGTGGACTTCGTTCCCGCCCTGGCAACGGACTTCAAACCGCACATCGTGATCGCCCTGGGCACGAACGAAGCCATCGCCGACATACTGGCGGGCGTTGAGGACAACTGGCCTAGCGGCACGCCACGGCCACGGTACGTGCTCCCGGATGGCGGTCGCTTGACCGAGCTGCTCGACTTGGCGGATATCGATGACACCCTTGCGTCCCGAGTGATCGGCACCGTACCGGGGCGGCGTACCGATCAATACGACGCATTCAGTCTGAGATTTAAGGGAGTCTTCACAGAAGAGCCCGGAACCTATGCGGAGAACGCTTACGACGCGGCGTACCTCACCGCCTTTGCGGCCGTCTATAGCGGCGGCGATCAGCTGACGGGTGCCGCTCTCGCAGAGGCCCTGAAGCAAATGGTAACCGGTCCTCTTACCAAGGCAGCGCCTGCCGATCTAAACAAGGGCTTTGCGACGCTCAGCCAAGGGCTACCGATCGATTTCGACGGAGTCAGTGGACCGCTGAACTTCGATGTCGACAGCGGGGAGGCGCCTGTGGACATCGACATCTGGTGCGTTGAACGCGATACCACTACCGGCAAGAGCGTCTTCGTTTCGTCAGGGCGGTTCTACGATCATCAGAACAACCGGCTCGCCGGGACGGGCGCGCTGTGCGATGGCTAGGTGGCGTCACCCGTGTGAGGTATGACGATCCGAAAACTTGTGGGTGTAGGTACGGACTATTAGCCCGCCTTTGGGTTAGTTCGGGCTTCTAAGTCCCTGTTTTTCTTAGATTTTGTGGAGAATCGTCCGATTCGGTTCTAGACTCCAACTACTAAAACCGGAGACCCCCGTGCTTAATTCACCGACTCGTCTGCTGCTGGTCGACGATCATCCTGTGATCCTTGAAGGCCTGCAGCGGTTTCTCAAGGCGGAGCCCGAACTGAGTGTCGCTGCTACGGCTGGGTGCGGCGTGGACGCTCTCAAGCGCGCTAATCCTCGTCACATCGACGTGGTGTTGATGGATATCAACTTGCCGGACGGAAACGGCATCGAGACGATGCGCCGGATCTACGAGCGGTGGCCGTCTTCTAAGGTCATCCTGATGACGGGTCACAAGGCGCGCTACAACGAGGGCGAGATCTCAAGCGCAGGCGCCTGGGCGTTCCTGTCGAAGGATGCCGAGCTCGAGGAAATCGTCTGGACTATCCAGGCTGTCCGTCGGGGTAACAAGTGCATCGACGAGAAGCCCGAACAAGTCGAATGTACCGCCGACAAGTTGTCGGAGCGTGAGCGAGAAGTGCTGACGCTGATCGCCACAGGGCACACCATCCGACAGATCGCAGAACAGCTGGGGCTGGGCCAGCGTACGGTCGAGACGTATCGCGAGCGGCTGGTCAAAAAGCTAGGCGTGTCGAGCGTCGCCGGGATGGTGGGCCTGGTCCCCCAGGGCCTGGTTCTGCTCGTCGGCATCGCGCTGGCGGTCGGGATCGTCCGGCTGTCACGGAACCACGGGCTCGTCCAGGAGCTGCACGCGGTCGAGGGGCTCGCGGCATCCTAGAGTACGAAGACTAGTCTCCACGTTTTCTCGTGGGTGGGCGTTGTGCGGCGACGCTTGCGTGGTGAGCCAGGCGGCTAGTTCACCGCGCTTTGTTCGCCCTCAGCGATCCGTCCGCGCGCCGTCTTGATGCTATGTCGCGCGTGGACGTTGAGTTCCTCATCGGACGCCTCGAGCACGGTGCGGAATGCTCGCCAAGCGGCTCGCGCCCTGTGGCGCGGTGAACTGCTGGCTTCGTCGACCGGAAATAGCAGCTCGACCAGCGCCGACAGCGACGAGAAGATCAGATTCCGTTCATCGCCGATTTTGATGCCGAGCGCTTCGAAAGCCACACGAAGCGCCACGACCTGTTTCGCTCGCGCGCGCTGAACGATGCGACGAGGATCGATGCCCAGAATACGAAAGTCAGGCTCTAAGAATTTAGCTTCCCACAGTGCGTATGCGACCAGCTGAGCTTGGAATAGGAATAGACGGGTCACCTCGCGTGGCTTCATCGTGCGCAGCAGCGTGGGCAGATACTGCATCCCGAGGCCGACGTGACGAGCTTCGTCGCGCTCGTAGTACGGCATCAGGTCGCTAAGCACCGGCTCTACGCGCAGCTCGCGAACTTCCTGAAAGATCGCTAGCGCGATTGTCTCAACGAGCAGTTGCATGCCGAGAAGCTTGTGGGCGGTGTTGTCGGTGTCGAGAACCAGGTCGAGCAGTGCCTGAGGGGCGCGGTCCATGCGCGTGGGTACGTAGCCGAGCTCGGTTAGGTAGTCGTACATGGTGTAGAAGTGCCGAGCTTCGTCGTGCGCTTGGCTGGTGGCGGCCATGCGGGCCTCCAGCGGTTCAAGCCGATCGGCGAGCTGTGCGCTGATTTTCCATGCAGCCATCTCGCCCCACATAATGATCGCGAACAGCCGCTCG
>JAUIKB010000776.1 GCA_030430975.1 Polyangia bacterium | reverse complement strand
GGCAACCAGCAGCACGCTGACGACACCGCCGCCGCACCGACCGCGGCCGATAGCGCAACCCGGCTACGCGACCTCCGCGGTGCCCCACTATCGGGCATGCGCGCTCCCGTCGGTTGCGGAGCAGCACGTGGGATCCTGGCGCAGCAACCCGCGAACGTTTCGCATACAACAATGCCCGCTTGGATTCTTGACCGCACAGTTCGCTAGCCCGCGGCGACAGTTTGCAAGAATCGTCCGGTCCGGAGCATCAGGGCGATCGCGGCCGGGACCGGTAACGTCTGCGACGGTGAAGCCAAAGCAGTAGCAAACTAGGCGCGTCGGTTCGTCGGCCTTCTCAAACACCAACACGTCCAACTCGTCCGCCTGAATCGAAGCCGAATCCACGCCGCGGAAGTACACGACAGAGCACGTAGGCGAGTCGCAGAACCCGAAGCCATCGAGGCTAGAGAGGCCGTTGAGTGTGCGTTGGGGCACAAGCGCGCACAGCGTCTGGGCCCCAACGGCGCGAAGCGGCGCACCGCACTTGCATGCGTCCATACAAGCATGTTAGTATATTCTAATATACTGTCAACTGCATACAACCGACGCTTCCGATCGGACCAGGGCCAGCAGACCGCCGTTGCGCTTCCGAAGCACTTCCGGTGTGTCGCTCGCGAACCCGAAGTTGAAGGCGACCTGCGGGGCGTCGTCGCGGTGGCGCGCTTCGCACTCGACCTGTGAACCACCGTGAGCGGCAGCTGGGATCGCCCACGGTGACGTCCGTTACGACCCTGTTCGACGCCGCCCCAGTTTGTACAACGTCGCGCAAATCTTATCCGCCAGGCCGTCGAGCGACGGGTCCAGGCGTACATACCCGAGCGCGTCAGCCAACGCTAACGCAGCCCGAGCCTCACGCGCCTCCCCAAGTGCAATGTCCAGCCGATTGCGCCGATTCCCTGCGCGATGGGCGAACGCTTCTGCGCTGTTGAGATAGATGGACCGCGCGGCACGCCGCAACTGATCCGCCAGCCCGGAATCATGGCGCGCGATCACGCGCACCAACGGTTGAAGTTGACGATTGAATTCGAGAATATCTGTTTGGATTTTCAGCATGCCAGTCTCTCGCCATGGGGTCGCAGCAGCTGTCCAGGGCGCGAAGCGCCGGCGAAGCCGGGAACCCTTGACAGCAGCAAGCCCCATGGCAGCCTCGAACAACCAGCGATTCCAGATCCAGAACCGGATCCAGAACCGGATCCAGAACCGGATCCAGAACCGGACCCAGAACCGGACCCAGATCCAGAACCGGACCCAGATCCGGATCCCGATCCCGACCCGGACTCGGAACCCGATCCAGAACCGGATCCCGATCCGGAACCGGATCCCGATCCAGAACCGGATCCCCGAACCACAAAAAAAGCACCGCCGACAGAATTGCCGGCGGTGCAGTGTGTGTATGGTAGGTGCAGAGCCGATCGGTAGCAGCCGATCAACATTCGTTAGCAACTAGTCGCAGACGTCAGCCTTGTCGTCGCAACAGTTGGTTGCCGCCCCGGGCCCGGCGGCGCGTCACGTTTTACGTTCAGGTAACCTCGAAGGCCGTCTGCCGCGCCGGCGGTCCACCCCCTCCTTACCCGGGCTCCGGTCCGGGACAACCTTCGGTGACGCACGGTGACCTACGAAAGCTCGGTTGCCCCGCGACCCTCGCGCGGGTGGTGGGGCTACGCGCGGCGTCGAGCGATGATCGCACTACCCGAGCGATGTCTGTCGGCCGTGCGCGACGTCGCCCGTCATCCTTTCGCCAGGTGCTGCACCGTCTCCAGGATCGCTCACGTCCCGCGCCAGCCTCACAAGAACAGCGACAGCAAACGCAACCTCGGCGGTCACGGGACCTGCGCGGAGTCCTTCACCGGCTCAGCCCCCGGCGAAAGGCACTCATGTCCGCATACGATCGCTCTCGGCGCACCAAACGTCGCAACCTAATCCGCTCACGCGCTGCAATCATGCGCGTTCGCTAGCGAAGGCCAAGAGCGGCTACTAGCCGTGCAGCGTTTACGGGTATCCCCGGCTAGGTAGACTGCCTGGTTCATCGAGGGTCCCGATGGATGCAAACCTCTCACCCAGATCCCGGACGGGCACCACCTGGCTTGCGTCCCAACAGCTCGACGCCTGAAATCGCCTCCAGCGCCGCGAGCGCGGCGTAATAGTCGGCGATGGCACGGAGGGCGTCGCGCTGGGCGCGAACGACCCGTTCTTGGATCTGAACCACCTTGAGAAGATCGAGTTCACCAAGTGCGAAGCCGCGCTTCAGTTTCTTGAGAGTCCCCTCAAGGGCCGGCTGGATGTCTGTCCCGTAGAGTTCGGCCGTGTCAGCGGCGGCGTTCACACGGGCTACCGCAACATTGATGCGGCTTTGAAGTCTAGTTTTAAAGGCAGCCCGCTCGCTGTGCGCTACAGCCAATTGGGCTCGTGCAAGGGCACGGCCCGCTTGGTTGCGCTCCCAGAGTGGGATAGGTACCCGTAGCGTCCCTGTCCAAACGTGCGCCACGGCGCCGGGCTCGGCCTCGCGACCGTAGCGAACGCTCAACTCGGGGTCAGGCCATCCTTGCAGAGACTCCCGCTCCAACCGCGCACGGGCCGCACGCACCTCGAGTTCGAGCCATTCCTTTGAGGGATGCGAGGTCACTGCCGCGTCGAACAGCGACGTGCCGTTGGGGATGCGCGCCGGCGTTCCCAACTCGCCCTTGAGCGCTAACGGGATGGCTGCTGGCCACCCCGTCACCTTGACGATTCGCAGCAGCGTCTCCCGTTCGGCGAGCGTCGCGCCGATGGTCAGTTGGCCGACCTTGGCGAGCTGCGCTTTCGCGAGCACGGTCTCAAGCTGAGCGTCTTCACCCGCCTCGACACGCTTGTCAACGATCTGCTTCACCGAACCGGCGAAGCCTTGAAGCTTGGTCGCGGCAGCCACCTGCTTCCGGCGCACGAGGAGCTCGTAGCAAAGCGCGTGAATCAACACGTGCAGCTCCCACTTTGTGACCTCTAGTCGCGCGCCCCGCGCCGCTCTGCCCTGCTTCGCCGCCTCGATACGAGCACCGCGCTGACCCGCGATCTGAATTCGCTGCTCGATCTGTGCAGCGAACTCGAAACGTGTCTCTCCAGCGGTAGTCCGGCCGCCAGCGGTAACCCCTAGCTCTGGGTTGTACGGCAGCAACCTCTCGGCACCCTCTACCTCGGCATCCCCGAGTCTCGCTCGCTGTCTCGCCACGATCAGCCGAGGTGCGTGAGTGTTGGCGTAGTTGAGCAGTTGCGTAATGCCGATTGGACCGCTTGTCCTTGGATCGACATCGGTCGTGGGTTCTCCCACGGGCGCGGCACTGGCGGTTCTCGGTGCGGACTGCACGTCAGCACCTCTCGTGATAGTTGGAGCGCACGCAACAAGTACGCTGGTCATGGCCACGAAGGCACCGTGTCGCCAAATAGGGTCAGCCATTGTTGTCCTCACGGGCGCTGCCGCATTCGTCATCGTCATCGCAGGTCTCACCGCGCAACCCTTCCAGCCCTTCGCGCACCAGCCACGGCACCATCAGCAGCGCAGCCACTGGATCTGCCCACCACAGGCCCGCCCAAGCGTGCGCCCCAAGCCCGAGGAGCAAAGCGAAAGACAGGTAACAGCACGCGAGTGTCTCCTTCGCTTCGGCTCGCAGGGCTCGGCTTCCGATCTCACGCGCCGCACGAAGCTTGCCGAATGAAACCAACGGCATGATCACCAAGGATGCCGCTGCCAACACAATACCAACGGCGCTCTCTTGGGGGGCCTCGGACCTGTAGAG
>JAUIKB010000775.1 GCA_030430975.1 Polyangia bacterium | reverse complement strand
TTTGAATGCGTATGCGTAAGTTAGTGGACAGGTATTGAAGAATGTCGACCCGGTTGGTTTGCAGCAAACCCCTCCGGTTCAGTTTGGGCCACCACCTCCGCCGAAGTACTTCGGCCCGCCTCCACCCCCGGGTTGGGAGCCGCCGTCAGGGAAGGCTCCGCCGGCGAAACAGGCACCGTCGCCGAGGCAGATGCCGAAAGCCGCCCCAAGAGGGCGCGTCCAGCCACCGAAGGTTAAAGCTCCGCTCAGGCCATTCGTGTTCCTTCGCTGGGTGAACCCGCTGGTCGCAATTATCAGTATTCTGATTACGCCGACGGAAACCACTGACCCGTGCGCCCAACGCGGAGCCAACTGTGGGAACGGAGTGCGGGCCGGGTCAAAGAAGAAAAAGCGCCGACGCGAGCGGACCGACGAGGACGGCTGGGACGACGGTGAGGACCCGAGCGTTCTTGACCAACCACCGGTGAAGAAGGACAAGGACTTCTACCAACAGGAGGACCCGACGGATAGGAACACCTCCATCAAACGGCGTCGAGACAAGAACAACAAAGGCAAGCGCCCGAACTCTATGAGTTTGATGACAAGACCGATCAGGATGAGAACACTGATTGGAAGCGGAAGCATCAGCACCGAACACCCTTGCCGCCACCTCCACCGGTGGAGGACGTACCAGAAGAAGAGGCGCCACCAAGTGACAGTAGCGGATGACGAGCTGGAGGCTGCCATCGACCGAGCCGTTTCGCTTCGCGAAGCCGGCGAGTTGGCAGGCTCGGAGTCACTTCTTCGTGACTTGGTTCTAAAGGCGCCTCGCTCTGCGAGCGGCTTGCATGAACTCGGGATAACGCTGTACACCTCGAAACAGTTCCAAGCAGCCCGTACAGCGCTCAACAACGCGTTGCTCTTGGATGAACGAAGCTGGAGTACGCTGCTATATCTGGCGATGGTGTGTGAGCAGATACCGGACCTCCCAGCAGCGGTTGGCTACTTCGAACGAGCGATCGTTGAAGCAGGCGAATACGAAGACATCGTGCGCTCGTTTTACGGCGAATACTTCGCCGCGCGCGGCGAGTTCGAGAACGCAGAGCGGGAATTTCGCGCATCGCTCGCTCTTTCTCCTGATTTTGCCACTGCGCATCGGCAGGTCGGTCGGATGCTGGACTTCTGCGAGAGGCACGAAGAGGCGGAAGTTCATCTTCGGCGCGCGGTAGCGATCGAGCCGGATCGGCCACTCAATCTCTTTTGCCTGGGCGAGCTGCTCTGGAAGCAGAAAAGCACCGCTGAGGAAGGGATGAGGTGGCTCCGACGAGCGGCTGAGGGTGGCTCCAACCGAGCAACGGACCTCATCGCGCAGATTGCGGGCAACCCGGTGAAGTAGTTAAGCGACTTTGATCCCGAGGTGAAGTAGTTAAGCGACTTTGATCCTGAGAGATGAGACGATGGAAATGTTTCAGCGGAGAAACAAGAGAGTGACCAAGGGGCCGGATCCGAGCCCGCGACGGATCGGTCCGTCCGCTCGTCTCCGAGACGCTCCGGTTCGTTGTGCGTTGTCGCGGTTACGCCGCGTCGTCGAGTACGACGACTGGCAAGTGAGGCTGCCCCTCGAAGCGCTCGACCACGAGTCGCAACCGCTTCACCGGACGTATGACGCCAGGGCTTGCCCTGGCGTCGGCGTATCCGGGGCGCGTTTCAAACGGGACGACGGGTTCGGCGCTATCGCGATCAAGTCGATCGACGGGTACGGCGCCGTCGATGCCGGCATGCACGCGCTCAGTGTTGTACCAGCGGATGTACGACCCAATCAGCGCATCGAGCTTGATTCGATTCGTCGGTGCTCGGACGACGGCGAAGAGTTCGGCTTTCAACGTGCGGAAAAAACGTTCGATGATGGCGACGGAACCGTGCTTTCCAAGCGCCCCTTTGCGATGCCGAATGCCCTGTTCGCCGCACCAGTCGCGGAACTCATCTCGAAACTGCACGCCCTGGTCGGACACGATGTACTTAGGAGCGCGACCGGCAGCTACGATCGCCTGCTCGAACAACTCGACGACCTGCCGTGTGGTCGGGTTTCGTCGAAACGCTCCGATCGCCATCACGGCCCGCGAGTACTGATCGACGACTGCCACGACGTGCCAAGCAAACGGCCAGATGATCGGCAGCGACCAAGGCATCCACGGTACCCAGAGGCCGGTGGTCGGGACGGCTGTGACATCGACGTGGTGAACGTGATGAGGGTAGTTCGCGATGACGGTGCGACCGGCTTCGATGGACGGTCCCGGCGTCGCGGGCGGCAACTTTGGCGGCGGGATCGGTTTCTCACGTGTGATGTTTCGGACGGTGCTGGCAGCGACGGCGAGCCCGGCGCGGGCAAGCGTCTGAGCGATCTTCTTGCGACCCATGAGCGGGAACGACGCTCGCATTTGCTGCACGACGAGTCTCACGAAGTCGGGGAAGCGATTGGCCGCAAAGCGCGGCTTGATGAGCGCTTGCTCGCCGTCCCGCTCCAGACATCGGATCCAGTTTCGGATGGTGCCAGGCGATACGAAGAACGCCTCAGCGGCTCGCTTGACGCTCCACCCGCGCGCCGCTCGCAGAAGCAAGATCGCGAAGCATTCTGGTACTGACGCCAACAGAGGAGCTTGCGACGTGGGCGAGGACGACCGTCGAAGTAGGACCGGGATTCAGTTATCGACCGCTGGTGCTGGGTCCGTCCGGCATGCCAGTGCTCTGCGACGCGACACAGGCGCGGCGGTACCCCGAGTTGGCGGTGCTCTCGGCGTTGGCGCACATGAATGATCACCCTGATGGCCTGGAGGTGCTGGTCAACGCGGTGGCGGCGATCGAGGGGTTGGACTCGTCGCACCGATTGCTATACTTAGGAATGATGTCGAGCCTCGCCAACGAAGCCGCCAAGAAAGCCCTCGCCGAACTCCGCAGCGAGGGCGGTGCCTACCTGCTCTCGGAACTCTCCGAACAGCAGCAGGAACAGGTCATGGCTAAGGGAATCGAGCAAGGCATCGAGCGGGGCATCGAGCAGGGCATCGAGCAGGGCATCGAACGGGGCAAACCCCAAGGGCAGCGCGAACTGCTCCTGAAACAAGTGGAGCTGAAGTTCGGACCGCTTGAGGCAGCGGTGATCGACCGGATCAACACCGCCGATGAACAGCTGGTGGATCAGCTCGCCACCCGGATCCTGACGGCGACGACGCTGATGGAACTCTTCGAAGACTAAGCGACGTCAGCTGCTCGGATCGACGGACGTCCGTGTTGGAATGACTCAAGGAGTTCCAGGCCGACGTGTTGTTCGCGGCGCGGATGCGCACGTCCGACAACACCGAACGCGACATCTTGTTTCATGTGCTGCTGGAACATCAGAGTTCGAACGACGTGCTGATGCCGTTTCGGTCTCTTCGGTACATGGTGCAGAGCTGGGACTACTACCTGTCGGCGAACCCCGAAGCTAAGAAGCTGCCGGTGTTGGTGCCGATGGTCGTGCATCATAGCGAAACGGGCTGGACGAGCCCGACGACGCTTCGAGACGTGCTCGACATCGATGACGAGACGCTCGGGTTGCTCGCGGAACATGTGCCAACGTTTCGGTTCGAGCTAGACGACCTGACGAAGGTGCGCGCGGATGAGATCTACGCTCGCGTCCAGTCGGCGGTCGGTCGTGTCGCCTTGCACTGCCTAGCCCGAGCCCGGTTGAGCCCAGACTTTCCGGCGGAACTCAGGCGTTTCGCGAAGTTCCTGCGTGAGGCTCGGCATGCGCCGAATGGGCTTGCAGCGTTGAGCGCGATCGTGAGCCATATTCTGGG
>JAUIKB010000774.1 GCA_030430975.1 Polyangia bacterium | reverse complement strand
ACAACCAGACCCCATACCTAGGCCGCACCACCACCGCTGCTGCGACCATCAGCATGGCGAGCGGGGTTTCCATGCCCGACGTCGCCCACGCGCAACACGGCAGGCTCGCGAGAAACAGCGTCGGTACGGCCAGCCGCAGGACGCTTCCCGGACGCCGAGCGCACCACCAGGCGACGATCGCAACGGCCAGGGCGGCACAGACCAGCCCGAGCCACCGGCCCCGTTGCCAGATCTCGATGGGTGAGTCGCCGCCGACCGCCGCCAGCAAGTGCGCGTACCCAAGCGGCGTAACGGCGTCCGTCACGCCCTCACCGGGATTGAATCGGTATCCCAAGCCGCCGCGCAGGTGGTGCGCCACGCGCGCCGTGATGAGCGCGTCGTCGACCGAGAAGCCAAACGCCGCCCACGCGCCCAGACCCGGTCCGACCGTTGCAGTCGCCGCGAGAAGCGCGCGTTTGTTACGGGCGCCGCGACTGCTCATGTCCCGCATCGTACCCGACACGCGCCCTTAGCCCGCGCCGGTACCTCGTGTCCACTACCCTGCGATCGCAACCACAAAGTTCGTCGGTAGCAGCGCGGCTCCTACGATTGCGGCACATGTCGGCCATCCACGTCGTCGTTCGACCCCGCCCCGAAACCGCTCCCAGCTCGGCCCTCGCGCCGTTGTATGGCCTGTTCGACCTCGTGGTCGACGGCGTCAACATCACCGCCCGCGTCGGTGACCACGAAGCGTACGCCCTGCTTGCCGAGTTAGCCCACGTCGTGGCTCAGCTCGCCGGCGGGCGTCGCCGACGAGCCTCCGTTGGGCTCTACGCAGACGAAGAGGCGTGGGAGCTCGGCGTGGAGCGTTCAGGTGACTGCGCCTGGCTCAGCGTCTACAGGGTGGGCCCGGACCCAGCGGTTGCCGTGTACCGAAAACGCGTCGAACTGACGGCGCTCCGGGACGCATTACTAGAAGCCGTTTCTGCGCCGCCAACCCAAGGCGTCGCGAACGTTGTGACGCAGTCTTTCGTCAAGGCGAAGGCTGTGCTGACCAAGGCCTGGCCGCCGCGCGCCGATGTCCCGGTGCCTAGTCGAGCTATCGACATCGAACCGGACCCCGTCTCTGGGTTCGGCTTTGGGGCCAGCCTGACGCTCGAGGACTACAGCGATGACCCGGCCAGCGCAGGCTCGTCGAGCCTGGAGAAGAGCGACCTGCACAGCGTGCTGAGCCGAGCCACCCTGCGCGTTACCACGCCCGCCAAGACCTGCGTGGTCGGGTCCGTGCATGCATTTTTGGTCGCCGAACAACTCATTCAGCTCGCGGACGCCGCGTTGGACGCATGGCAGAGCGCACGACCGCTGTTCCGCCGTACCACGGTCGGTGGGACACAGCTCGGCATCCGGCGCGGGCCGGGGGACGGACCGCTGGCGATCAGCTTTCAGGCTTCCGGCGGACCGAGCGTGCGAACCGCACCTCTTACGTTTCCCGAGGTGCCGGCGCAGGTGTTCGCCGAAGCGAGCTGTCGTTTCGTCGGAGCGCTCCTCGACCGCTGGCACCAGGCCGACGCATCGCAGACTCGCAACCTCCGGGTAACGAACCTTCAAGCGCAGCTAGAGCAGCTAGCCGATCGCATTCAAGATGATCTGGAGGATGACTGCCTCACCAACCCCGAGCCCGACAGCTACCGGAGCTTCGCTCCGCGAACCGCTTCCGGGCGTAGCCAGGGCCGTTGGTCATCCGGCGGCAACATGCGGTTCGTGCCGCGCTGGGTCGCCACCGTGCCGAACATCGACCTGCGCGCGGTTCTGCTGGCCGGCGATCAGCTGATCATCGGCGCCGCACACGAGACCGCATGCCTGAGCCGCGATACCGGTGAGGTCCGTTGGCGTATTCCCGGGCAGCGTGCCGCGGCGGTGCTCACGCCGAGCGGCCTGGCGCGTATCTATCCCGACGGTCGAATCGATGTCCTCGACTTAGAGACCGGCGACAAGCGATTCTCACGCCGGGTGTCGCCGCGGGTGCCCAGCGGGGCCGCCGGAGCGGTCGTGAACGTCCCCGGCCTCCCCAAGTTGCTGTGCCTCGCCGAGGGAGATCGCCAGATCACGGCGATCGACCTGGTGTCCGGAGAGATCCGCTGGCGGCACACCGCCCGACGTCCGGCGCCCTACAAGATGCGCCGTGCCGGCCGTCTGCTGCTCGTCGGCGGCGGCGACACGGCGCTGTTCGCGCTCGACGTTTCCACTGGCGAACTCGTCTGGCGAGTACGGGATCGGTTGCCGTTTGCCGGCAGCATTACGGTCGACCGCGACGACGTATTCGCCATCAGCGGCGGTCGCGGTCCTGCTCGCTTGCACCACTTCGATGCCTGGAGTGGCGCGTTGAAATGGAGCATGCCTATCGACGAGCCTCCGCTACCCGGACAGCCACCGCTGGTGACGCCCTCGGTAGTCATCGCACCGGTTCGCGACCATCGCGGAGTCGGGGCTCGCGCCTACGACCGCCTGACGGGCGCGGAGCTCTGGGAGCACGCACCCGGTTTGGCGTCGCCGACCGTAGCCTGGCTATCGGTCGACGATGCGTTGATCGCCAACACGGACGCTGGAACGCTGCTTTGCCTGGACGCGCAGACCGGCAGAGTCCGTTACAACCACGTCTTCTCTCGCAACGTTGACGCAGATCAGCCTCGCCGCTTGGAGCCGGTGCTGCGCAGCGGAGCGTTGTTCGTGCCGCAACACGAGATCCAGGTGGTCCGACCGGCAGAGGGCGAGGTCATCGGTCACGTGCCCAGCGACTTGATCCCGGATCTGCTGCGCGTCGACGAAGCCTGCAACGTGTACATCGCCGAGGAGAGCGGCCACGTTGCCGCGTTTGGGGCGGCTCCGCGGCTAAGCCTCGTGCGCTGAACCGCGCGGCTAACGCGCGGTTAGAAATTGGACGCTGGCAGCATCTGGGCGCAAACGGCGCCTAGCCGCTGTGCGCCTCGCCGCCATCGACGTGGAGAATATTGCCCGTCATCCAGTACGTGCACGGCTGCGCTAACGCGACGAGCGCACGGGCGACGTCTTCGGGGCGGGTCAGGCGGTCGTTGGGATTTTTCCGCAACGCAACTTCAACCATCTCCTCGTTCCCGGGGATCTTCTTGAGCGCGGGAGTCTCCGTTACGCCAGCACAAATGGCGTTCGCGGTGATGCCGCGCGGCGTCAGCTCGACGGCCAGCTGACGGATATGCGACTCCAGTGCGCTCTTGGCCGCGCTGACAGCCCCATAGCCCTTCCAAATCGACGACGACCCGGTGCTGGTCATCGCGTAGATCCGGCCGTCGTTGCTTAGCAGGTCACGCTTCAGCAGCCCCTGCGTCCAGTACACGAGGCTGTGAGCCATCACGTCGGACGTCATGTCCATCTGCCGGGCCGTGATCTGTTCTTTTTCGTTGTCGCTCGTGAAGGGCCGCAATGTGCCAAACGCCAGCGAGTGCAGCAGGATGCGGATTTGCTCTGCTTTGCCGCGTTCCTGGAAGCGAGTTGCGACTTGATCCAACACGTCATTACGCTTCGCTTCGTCTGCGGCGTTGACGTTGAAGAACCACGCCTCACGACCTGCTTCCTTGATCTGCGCCTGAATACGCTCGACGGCCGGCATCGTCGAACGCCGGTCGAGATGGATGCCGATGATATCGACACCCGCACGGGCCAATGTGATAGCGGCGGTTTCACCGAATCCGCTCGAAGCCCCCAGAATTACCGCCCATCCATCCAGGCTGGGCAGCGGCACGTCCTGTTTCGAGGTCATGGGCTGCGTCTACTACGTTCCAGGGCAAGCGTGGCAGTCGA
>JAUIKB010000773.1 GCA_030430975.1 Polyangia bacterium | reverse complement strand
GGCTCTGCAGAGCCAACCTTGCCAGTAGAGGTCTCCGGCCACCCCGATAGAGATCGACGCGCATGAGGCTACGATTACCACAGCGCGATCAAACAAGTACACTTCGTACTATCACGGCGCGACGCCACGTCGGTTTGCAATGTGACAATTGTGAACTGGAGACGCCGATCTATCGAGCGGCGCATTCCAGCACCACAGCGTCGATGCTATCCACACGCTCATCGTCTAACCGTCGCCCCCAGGCCACCAAGACGCGGCCGTCTTGCTCGGCGATGGTGACGCGGTCGCCTGCCAGCGCCGGCACGGAAAATCCTAGCGGCTCACCGATCGGCTGAGCGCCAGGTCCGAACAGCTCAACCGTATAGCGAACTGAATTGCCGACCACGCTGGGCGTCACCCGGAGCAAACCGATCGACGTCGCCAGCGTCGACGGCTCGATGAAACCGAACGAAACGTCACCGCCTTCGTGTCGCGCCCGTTCCTGACCTGCTTCGTCGACAACGATCAGTGTGCGCGGACCAGAAGCCCGCTCGCCCGACGCGTCTACATAGGTCACGGCAGCTGTACCGTCCGGCCACGGCCACCGATCCACCCGCAGATACAGCGCGCCGCGCTGAGCGGTGTACGTGCCGACGCGCGTTCGAGCGCCGGTTTCTAAGCCGACGTGGAACATCAGCCGCCCGTCGTTTCGTTTCACCCAAGCGTAGCCGTTGTTGATGGCGCCGATCCGGATCGTCGACTCCATGTCGGGAACCTCGCCCAGTGGCTCGGTTTCGTCACCGGTTGGCACGCCCAATTCGTCCACAGCCGTGACCAGGCCCCGGGTGCGGTCGTCCTGCCGAACCGCGTGCGCCACGACGTGCCCACCGTTCGTCGCCGCAACGCCCTGGCAGCTGTTGTTCTGAGCGAGATTCGTGCGCACCACGTCGGCGTAGTCCTGACGAAACGAATGGAGCCTAACGCGATAGTTGCCATCCGGATCTGCCCCGCTGCAGACCAGAACGCGGCCGTTCAGCTCAGCTGCGTAATGATTGTCATGGGTTTCCGCGACAACCCGCGCCGGCGGTCCCAGCTCGATGCGGGCGTCGCTCCCCACCAGTCGCGCCCGTCGAGCATACACGTGAGGGTGGCCGACATCCGACCGCCGCGCGATGAGATCGAAACCACCATCGCGCGCCAAGAGCAGCGGATTCCGGAATGAAACCTCACCGCTCCCCTCCCACATCGGTTGCGGCCCGCGGACAACCCGCAGCTGTTCGCACAACTCAACGGAAGGCTGCGCCGAGTCGTCATCGATCAACAGACCCGTCCGGGTACCGCACCCGAGTTGGGCGGCCAGCGCCCCGAAAAGCAACGCGCGGGTTCGGATAGGCATCGGGTTCACCCGGCACATCGTAGCGCGAGGCCGGAAGCTGAGCAGAGCGCGTTCGGCGATTCCAGAGTGGTCCGCGAATCCGCAGAAACCCGGTGCTACGTGGGGTAACCTGTCGCCACCCCACGGCCGCGAAGGAGTCCATCATGAAGAAAGTCGTCATCGGCGTGTTCAATCCGGGCGAGTCACCCGCCGACAACGGACGCATGATTCATGCACTCAAGCTGGCGACGGACCTGAAGACAGCTGGTGCCGAGGTGATCCTGATGTTCGAGGGCAAAGCCGTGACGTGGATTCCCCGGCTGTCCGACCGCAACGACGACAGTCATCCGTTCGTGAAAGCGTACGGCGGCCTATTCGACGACCTGGTCGCCATAAGCCAGGCCTGCAACATGTGCTGCAAGCGGTTCGACGCAACCGACGGCGTGAAGGCGGCGAAGGTCTCGATTATCGGTGAAGGTTCCGAGCACGCCGACATCGCCTCGCTCGTGCTGGATGGCTACCAAGTGATCAACCACTGAAGCTCGACCGCTCACCCGGAGTCCCTCTTCGACGCGGACTTGGTGAGCACGGAGCCCTCAGGTTCCTCAAGCGCGCTGGCTCACGCGCTCGCCATACGCCGCCCGCCGACAAGCGCGAAGCCGAGCACGATATTGAATAGCGTCAGGAACGCAACCTGTAGCAGTAACAACGCCGGCGGCCAAAAGGCGGCGACTGCCATCGCGGCGTATATCAACAACATGTGCGTGCCCAGCCCAAGAAACGTCACGCTGCGCATCGTTCCGCGGAACGTGCGACGGAACTGGTTGATGCCCTGCACGGTAAGCTTTTTAGGGTCGACTTCGGCCGTCCCGGGAGCGAACTTCTCCTGGATTTGCAATAATACGCGATAGTAAATAAAGTAGCCGATCTTCTCACCCACTGTGCCGCTGGCGAGGATGCCTTCGTAAGCCGCGGCCACCTCTTCAAGCGACTCGGTGCCGTCGGCATCCGACGGCGACGTCCGCGACATGTAGATCGCCTTGACCTTGTCGTAGACGACGATCTGTGCCCACGCGCTGATACCTGCCGCGGCGGTGGCCACACCCCAGGCGAACCCATGCTGCTTGCCCATGTCAAACACGAGAATGACGTACAGCACCAACACCACCATCGCGTCTACTAGGCCGTCTACTATCCGGCCCATGCGAGTGCCGCCGCCCTTAGCGCGAGCCAACTGCCCGTCGGCGCAGTCTAAGATCACCGATGCTAGATACGAGACTCCGGCAAGCAGATAGCCCCAGGATCCGAAGTGCTTCAAGAAAGCAGCGTCGAAGAGGAACACCGACCCCAACCAGCCAACCGCCAAGCTCGCGTAGGTAACCTGGTTTGGTGTGATGGGCAGGTTGTAAATCGTCGCCGCGAAGCCCGCCGCCGCGGGGCGGTGGAACTCCATGTCCACGACCTCTTCTACATCCGGATGCTTGAACGTTAAGAGTTTCTCAAAACGTTCTCTAAAGATCATGTAGCCGATCAGCTATATCAGGCGCCCGAGCCTGGACCAACTGCTACCTCGACGGCGGCGCGGAATACGCTACAGTGCCGCAGGATTCTCCGATGATTGCGCAGGCGCTAGGGGGCATCGGACTGTTTCTAGTTGGAATGGTCCTGGTCACGGACAGCCTACGAGCAGCCGCTGGTGACGCACTGCGACGCTTCCTGCTCAGGTTCACCGGCGGGCCTGTGAAGTCGGTTCTATCCGGCGCCGCCGTAACGGCGCTGGTGCAGTCGTCCAGCGCTACCACCGTAGCGACGATCGGGTTCGTGGGCGCCGGGCTGCTGACGTTCGAGCAGGCGCTCGGCTTGATCTTCGGTGCCAACCTAGGCACGACGGCAACCGGCTGGATCGTCGCGCTGGTCGGGCTGAAATTCAGCGTTAGCACCGTCGCCCTTCCGCTCGTCGGTGTGGGCGCGCTCATCAAGCTATTCACTCGCGGACGCACCGCTCAGTTCGGCTTGGCGCTCTCTGGCTTTGGCATCATCTTCGTCGGTCTAGACGTGCTGCAAGGCGGAATGGCGGGCCTGTCGACGAGACTGACGCCGAGCGAACTGCCGCGCGACACTTGGGGTGGGCGCTTGTTGCTGCTCGGAATCGGCATCCTGCTTACGACGGTCATGCAGTCCTCTAGCGCGGCCGTGGCAACAGCGCTGACCGCGCTGCACGCAGGCACCATTTCCATACAGCAAGCGGCAGCAATGGTCATCGGCATCAACGTTGGGACAACGGTCACTGCCGGCATCGCGGCGATCGGAGGCTCGACCGCCGCGAAACGCACGGCATTCGCGCACCTGCTGTTCAATGCGCTGACCGGAGCGCTCGCGTTTGCAGTGCTGCCGGCGTTTGTGTGGGCGGTCGAGCGATTCGGGGCGCGCGCAGGAACGAGCGACGCAACCCTGTCCCT
>JAUIKB010000007.1 GCA_030430975.1 Polyangia bacterium | reverse complement strand
GACCATCTCTCGCGTCGCCTCGGAATACACCGCGGCATGCTCGCTGACGCGAAAGGGCCGATCCCCCCCGATCGCCTCACACCGCTCCGTGTCCGGCTCGCATGCACCAGAGCCGCTTCCTGTCGAGCCCCCATCCGCTCCCGCTCCTCCGCTCGAACCACCGGAACCCGCTGCGGCGCCGCCGCCGGCATCACCGCCGCCGCCTGGGCCATTGGCACCGCTGGCGCTGTCGCTGTTTCCGCACGCCGTCATGGCCCCCAGAATGGCGAGCGGCACTAATCGAATCCACGTCATGCGGCCGAGTGTGGAGCGGTCGACGCCGGGTGTCGAATGCTGCGGCGTGAACCCGCATCCCGAGGTGACCGTGGCCCGTTGTTCGCAATCTCGCCGCTCGCGACGCTCATCCTCGCCCACCGTCAACGGCACGCTGATTGCGTTGGGTGTGAGCGCGGATGATCCGGAAATTAAAGGAGAAAAAATGTTCGAACAGAACCTGAGAAGGCGGCAACTAAGGTCTCAACTACGGTCTGGTCGGAGTCCAGTCGTGCGCGCGATCGGGCGCGGACTGACGGCCTTCAGCTTGCTGACTGTGACCGCAAGCGGGGCGTCTGCGGACCCGATCTTCGGACCGGCGGAGGACCCGGTCGCTGACTCCGGCCGCGGCGGGCAACGCGACGACACCGTGTTGACCCCGGGGTTTGGCGCGCGCGTAGGCGGCTATGGATTCCGCAGCGCGGATGGCAACACCGTCTGGGACGATTGTCGCATGAACGGCGTCGGCGTGTTCGGAACCCTCGACTTCACCCCCCACTTCTACGGCCAACTCGGGTTCGACCTGTACCACGCGCTCCCGTCGGTGAAGTCAGACGAGGGCATGGACCGCGTCTCGACACACGGTCTGCTCGGCGGCGGTGCACGCATGTTCCCGAACGCCATCGCCACGCCGTTCGTAGAAGCCGGAGGAGGAATGGAGTGGACCCGGGTCACGCTGGCGTCGGGTGCTGAGGACAAGTCCGTGTACCCGATGGGCTACCTGGGGTTCGGCGGGGAGCTGAACCTGACGCGTCGATTCAAACTGGGCCTAGGTATTCGCATGCTCACAACCGTCCATCCGCGACACGAGCACAGCGCTGCCGGAAACGCAGAGTCGACGACCGAACACTCTCATGGACTGGTGGCCAAGCGTCAGGCGCTCGAGACCAGCGCTGGCAGCGAGCTGACGATGGAGCGTGACATCGCGGCGCAGGGTCTGTTCTTCCTACGCTATCGGCTCTAACCGCCACCCGATCGACTTGTAGGCGGCGACCGCCTATGGTGACCGGGTGACCGAGGCTGTAGGCGACCCGTCCCGGCTCGGCCCTGGTACCGTATTGGCCGGGCGGTTCTCGTTGGTCCGACGCATCGGCGAAGGCGCGATGGGCTCCGTGTACCTCGCCGAGGACAGCGACGGCAATCAGCTCGCACTCAAGCTGCTGAAGTCCGATCTGTTCGATGACCCGAAAGCGGTGCACCGCTTTCAGCGCGAAGCTAAGCTTGGCGCGAGTCTGGATGCCCCCGGCATCGTGAAGACGCGTGACGCCGGACGTGATGAAACGACAGGGGTATTCTGGATTGCGCTGGACTACGTGGACGGCGCGACGTTGACGCTGTGGAGCGAGCTGCGCGGACCACCCGAACCCGCTGTCGCCACGCGGCTGATCACGCAATTGCTCGGCGCGGTCGCAGCCGCCCACGAGCGCGGTATCATCCACCGCGATCTCAAACCAGAGAACGTGCTGGTGACCGACGATCCGGACGGCCCGAACATCCACGTGCTGGATTTCGGTATCGCCAAATCATCCGACTCCTCGACCGTGCTTAGCACACGCGCTGGCCTTGGGTCTCCGGCGTGGACAGCACCAGAGCAGGCGCGTCACGGTTACGTGCCGGCGCCGACAAACGACGTTTGGGCTCTGGGACTGCTGGCGTTCTTCATCGTAACCGGGCGCATCTATTGGGTTCACGCGCATGCGAAGCGCCTGGCCGAGCTCGCCGTCGAACTGTACGAGTCCGAGATCGTCCCGCCAGCCGTTCGCTGTAAAGAGCTGGGGATCGACGCGGAATTCCCCCCTGGTTTCTCTGACTGGTTCGCGCGGTGCGTCGTACGAGACGCGCAGGAGCGTTTCGCCACCGCGGGCGACGCCCTCGCTGCTTTGACCAGTCGGCGCCCAGGTCACCGCACGCATGGCGACGCTCCGCCGTCGACGGTTCCTGCCGCGCTAGTGCTAGCGATCGCGTACGCGGGAGTCGTCCTGTTTGGACTCGCTCTTTATCTGATACTCGCAGCGCTGGTGTAGTCGACCGGCGGTTCAGCGTCGCCGCACGCAGTTCAGTACGCCTGAACGCTACCTGAGGAGGCGAGTCGTTCTTGACAACGCCGCTGATATCGCAACTGCCTGCGAGATATCGAGCTGCGGGGATTGAACGCGAGATGCGTTCCCACTGACGCTCTAGGCGTCGCGAATCGGGATGCCGGGCGGCGCAAAGTCTTGGCACAGCTCGGTGATTTCGCCTGCGATTCTCGCGAGCACCGTCTCGTCTTCGTGGTGGGTCACGACATCGTCCATCCAGCCGGCGAGGCGTTTCATCTCGCTCGGCCCCATGCCTCGCGACGTTATGGCGGGCGTGCCGATGCGAAGGCCTGACGGATCGAAGGGTTTACGAGGGTCGAACGGGATCGAATTGTAGTTGCAAACGATGCCGGCGCGGTCAAGCGCTTGCGCTGCCACCTTGCCTGGTACTCCCTTGGGAGTGAGATCGACCAGGATCAGATGGTTGTCGGTTCCCCCTGTTACCAGACTGAAACCTTTTTCGGACAACGCCTGCGCCAGCTCTTTCGCGTTCGCGACGATCTGATGCGCGTAGGCTTTGAACTCTGGTGTGCTCGCTTCTTTGGCCGCCACCGCGATCGCGGCAGTGGTGTGATTGTGGGGGCCGCCCTGCAAACCGGGAAAGACCGCTCGATCCATGGCCTTGGCGTGCTCCTGTTTGCACAAGATCATTCCGCCGCGCGGGCCGCGCAGCGTCTTGTGGGTCGTCGACGTGATGACGTCAGCGATGCCCACCGGACTTGGGTGGGCGCCCGCCGCGACCAGACCGGAAATGTGCGCGATGTCTGCACATAGGATCGCGTCGACCTCATCGGCGATCTCGCGGAACCGTGCGAAGTCTACCACCCGCGGGTACGCGGTCGTGCCACACCAAATGACCTTGGGACGGTGCTCCTTGGCCAGGCGCCGCACCTCATCGAAGTCGATGCGATGGTCATCCTTGCGCACGCCGTAGGCGTGACTCTCAAAGTACTTTCCGGTGATCGAGACCTTCCAGCCATGGGTGAGGTGCCCGCCCGCTGGCAGGCCGAGCCCCATGATCGGATCGCCCGGACTGCAAAACGCTAGATACACGGCAAGGTTCGCGGGACTGCCGCTGTAGGGCTGGACGTTGGCGTGGTCGGCGCCGAACAGGGCTTTCAGTCGATCGATGGCCAGGCTTTCGATACCGTCGATCGCTTGCTGCCCTTCGTAGTAACGCTTGCCCGCGTACCCCTCGGAGTACTTGTTCGTCAGAACCGACCCCGTGGCCTCTATCACGGCGCGGGACGCGTAGTTTTCGCTGGGAATCAGCCGCAGTTTCTCAAATTCGCGGCGCTCTTCCTGACGGATTAGCGCATCGATTTCGGGGTCGACTTGCGCGAGCGTTGGCTCTGGGTTGCGTGAATTCGTAGCAGGCTGAGACATGGCGCTGCTGTGCCATGTCCACACTCCGCTGCCAAGCGGTCGATCAGCGCAGTCGCTGCCAAACGGTCGATCAGCGCAGCGCGCGGTTTTTGGCTCGTATTCGAAAGAGATTACAACTAGTCAGCCGGGGACTAAGGTGATGAAATCGAGGATCCGGCGGCGGCCGGTGTAGCGGGATTACGCGGCATGGCGGACGAGCGGAAGAGCGCACCTAGCGAGAAGGGCAAATCAGACGCAAAGGCGTCGGAACCGCCCCAGGCGGAACCGCCTATCATCGAAGCCGGCGAAGAACCGGAAATGGTCTCAGCCGTGTCGCTGGATAGCGCGCCCAGCCAGTCCGAAGCGCTCGCAACCGAACCGTCACAGCCGAACAACAAGCCCGCCGCCATCTTGCCGGGACACTTGATCGCCGAGCGCTACGAGGTGCTCAGCGTCCTAGGCGAAGGCGGGATGGGCATCGTCTACGGCTGCCGCGATCGCGCGACCCAGGAAGAGGTCGCGGTCAAGCGTGTGATCCCGCCCGACAACGACCTAGCGGCGGAGTACATCGCGTGGTTCTACAAAGAGGCGCGCGCCCTGGCATCACTCGACCACCCGTCGATCGTGCGCGCCCGCGACTTCGGGCGGCTCCGCGACAACTCTCCCTATTTGGCGATGGATCAAGTGTCGGGCGTATCGCTCCACGACCTCGCTCAGACGCGACTGAGTTTTCCGGCGATCTGGGTCGTCGTCGATCAGATCCTGGGCGCGCTTGGGCACGCTCATGCCCGCGGCGTCATTCACGGCGACCTGAAGCCATCCAACGTCCTGGTCGAGGAGATCGAAGGCGAGCCACCGCTTGTACATATTCTCGACTTCGGACTCGCCTGGCTAAAGCTCGACCCCCACGACGAGCGACTCGACGGCGAAAAGTCGATGGAGTTCGCACCGCACGCCGGCGCCGGGACGCCCGGCTACATGGCACCGGAGCAGATCCAGCATGAAATGCACCACGTCTGCGGCGCCACGGACATGTACTCGCTGGGCTGCATCCTGTTCAAGATGCTCAGCGGCAGATCGCCCTTTCACGGCGACTCCAAGGAGCTGCTTCGACTTCATGCGTTCGAGGCGCCGCCCGAGCTCAAGCTAAACGTCGATGCACCGGACGACGTCGTCGGCTTCGTCCGGCGACTACTCGCCAAGCGACCGTGGGACCGCTTCGAGTTCGCTGCCGAAGCACGGGCGCTGTGGAACAAGTGGCGGCCCGCGCCGGACACCAGCGGCTCTGCGTGGAAATTCCCACGACTACCGAGTTCACCCAAAAACACCAGCGAGAAAACCCGTCGCACAGGCCCGCGCGGCACCAGCCGTGAGCTTCAGCCCGCTCCAGAACGCGCGCCGGGCCTGCTGAGCATTCGACCGAGCCCGATGGTTGGTCGCGAAGACATTCGACAGAAGCTGCGTGAAATCACCGACGACATCGTCGAGTCCTCAGGGCCGCCACATCGACTCGTGATCTTGGTCGGCCCGGCCGGATCCGGGAAGAGCCGCATCGCGGAATGGCTGTGCGAGGTCGTTCACGAGGAAGGCTCCATGATCCCGCTGCGCGCGCGTTACCGACCCATGCGCGGACCGCTGGACGGCATGCTCGGCGCGGTGACCCAGTACTTTAGCTTCGAGCGCACCGAGCGCCCGGTCGTCGAAAAGTCGTTGCTGGCGCGGTGGAACGCGAAAAAGGCGGACAAGAACGCCCGGAGCTGGGTCGCCGGAGCAGCCGAATGGCTCCGCCCGTATCCACCAGGTGAGGACCACCCGATCGGGCCCAGCGGCGTCAAGTTCTCACTCGACACGCTCGAAATGCGACGGCTGGTGATCCGCTACACCCTGCGCCGGATCGCGCGCGGCCGCCCACTGCTGTTCTGGCTCGACGACCTGCACAACGCCTCGGAAGCGACCTTTCAAGGCCTCGCCCGAATCCACGAAGAGGAACCGGACCAGCGCATCGTCATGCTCGCGACCGTCCGCGCGGAGGATGTTCAAATCGGCGGGGAGGCCGCTGAACGGATCCGGTTGCTCAGGGAGGCCCTGGATGGCGCCGTGATCGAAGTGCCATCGATGGACCCGGACACCGTACGCGCGTTGATGCGCGCTTCGCTGCCGCTCGACGACGAAGCCGTCGAAGAGGCCGCGCGGCGCAGCCGCGGCAACCCGTTGTTCGCGCTGCAGCAGCTGCACGCCTGGGCGCTCGCCGGGGACCTAGAGTTTAGAAGCGGCCAATACCGAGTTCCCGAGGCGGTCCTAGCCGTGCGGCCAAAGACCACAGCCGAACTGTGGCAACGCCGCGTCGAAACCATCCCCGAAGAGCACCGCATAGCCGCCTATGCCGTGTCCGCGCTCGGCGCCGACATCAGACGCGATGTTCTCGACGCCCTGCTCGAAGCGGTGGGTGTGGATCCCGACGCTGGCGCTGCGTCGCTTCAACACGCAGAAGTCATATTGCCCGGCGGACAACGGCGCTTCGCTTGGCCGCATCAGCTCCTCCAAGAGTACCTCCTCACCGAGCTTCAGAAGCGCCCCGACGCCTCCACCATCTTCCGCGCGGCCGCCCAGGCGCTTACGAAACACGCGTTGGCAAACAACCGCCGGATCATTCGCCAGCGCGTTACCAACTTGCTTCGAGCCAAGGACGCCGAAGCCGCTGGCGAGTTGCTGTTCGACTTCCTGGCGATGACCTGGATCGGCTCGCGTGAGCCCCTGGCCTCCCTCGCTGACCTTGAGCTACTCAAAGGTGCTCTCGATGGCCGCTCGCTCGCGTTGAAGCATCGCTGGCAAGCGGAGGCGCTCCGCCACGTGGGACGGCCGGACGAAGCGATCACCCACGCTGAGATCGCTCGCACGACTTTCGAGGAGGTCGACGACCGCGAACAACTCGCCCACTGTCTGCGCCTACTGGGTCACCTCTCCAGCGAAAAGGGCCAGTCGGTCGAAGGCTTGGCACTGTGCGTCGAGGCACTCGACATCTTCGTCAAGCTTGAGCACCTGGCGGGGCGCGCGCAGTGCGAGGCCGTCATCGCAGAGATCGAGTATCTACTCGGTAATTATGAGAACACAAGGGCCTACGCACAAAGTGGACAAACCAACTTCGCGGCGCTCCGGCAGCCGCTAGGGCGGGGCCAATGCTTGCTGCTGGAGAGCTGGGTCGATCACAGCGAGGGTGCCACCGAACGGTCACGGCGCCTGACTGTCGAAGCGCGGACCGAATTCGAGAATGCAGGCTATCGCCTGGGAATCGCCCAAGCGAATGCGTCACTCGCGCACATCGAGCACCGCTTGTTCAACTTCTACAGCGCAGAACGCGGAGCCGAAGAAGCGCTAAGAGCCTTCGAGACGGTCCGCAACCTGCGCGGGCAGGCCGCCTGCGAGCGTCTGCTCGCAATGATCGGCATCGACATCGACGACCTCGATCTGGCCGAGATCCATGCCGAACGCGCAGCTGCGCTGTATGGCCAGTTGGGCGATCCGTGGGGCGAGCTCGAAACGACGCTCTTGACGTGTCAAATCGCTCTCGTCCGAGGCGACCTCGATCTCGCTAACGCGCTCCTCCAAGACGCAAGCGAGATGCACGTAGAAGAAGCCGAGCCCAAGCAACACTATCTGCTCACGTTAGCGTGGTCGCACGCCGCAAGCGGCAGCATGGATGACGGCGAAGAGGCGCTTGAGCAGGCTGCCGAGGTGTTTGCTGAACGGTCACGTGGCGGTGACCACGCACCGCACCTACTCGGTCGCTTGGCGCGCATGCCATGGGCAGGCCACGTCCAGATGCGTATCGAATCCTGGCGTGCCCTGCTGACGGACCGAGCTCGCCGGGACTTGGACTAACGCTCGCGTTGCAATCCGGGCGGCGGCGGGCCAGGCTCGCGAGCATGAGCGACAGCCAGTCTCAGCAACTAATGGAAGCGGCTCGGCGGGTCATTCCCGGCGGCGTTAACAGTCCGGTGCGGGCGTTTCGCGCCGTGGGTGGCGAGCCCGTGTTTATCGAGCGGGCGGCCGGAAGCAAGATCTACGGCGCCGACGGTACGCAGTACATCGACTACGTCGGGTCCTGGGGACCCGCGATCCTCGGCCACGCCGATCCCGACGTCGTGCGAGCGGTAACGGAGGCTGCCGCTAGCGGGTTGTCGTTTGGCGCGCCGACAGCTCGCGAGGTCGACTTCGCGCAGGCGGTGCTCGATCGCTATCCATCGATGGACATGATGCGGTGCGTGTCGAGCGGTACCGAAGCAACGATGAGCGCGTTGCGCGCCGCTCGCGGCCATACCGGGCGTGCTGTCATCGTGAAGTTCGATGGGGCATATCACGGGCACGCCGACGCGCTGCTGGTGCAGGCGGGAAGTGGCGCCGCAACGTTTGGGAACCCCGACTCGGCCGGCGTTCCAGCCTCGATGGTCGAACACACCGCGACGCTCGCGTACAATGATACCGCAGCGCTCGAAGCGTTGTTCAAAGCGCGCGGTAGCGACATTGCCGCGGTGATTGTCGAACCCGTGTCAGGCAACATGGGTTGCATCGCGCCCGAGCCGGGATTCCTAAAAGCGATCATCGATCTGTGTGAACAGGCGGGGGCCGTGTCGATCTTTGACGAGGTAATGACGGGCTGCCGCCTGGCGCGCGGCGGCGCTCAAGAACTCTACGCACTTCGCCCGCACATGACTTGCCTTGGCAAGGTCGTCGGCGGCGGCATGCCGCTCGCCGTATACGGCGGCCAGCGCGAGATCATGAGCAAGATCGCGCCACTGGGCCCAATTTACCAAGCCGGAACTCTGAGCGGTAACCCGGTCGCGACGGCCGCTGGACTCGCGACGCTGGCCAAGCTCGATGAAGCCGTCTACGCCAAACTCGAACGCGCCGGCGCGCGCCTCGAAGCCGGACTCAACAAGGCGATCGCCGACGCGGGGGTCACGGCGGTCGTGCAACGTGTCGGAGCCATGCTGACGCTGTTTTTCAGCGCGGCCCCCGTGAAGAACTGGGTCGACTCGCAGGCATCCGACAAAGAGAAGTTTGGCAGGTGGTTCGGCGGACTGCTCAAGCGCGGCATCTACTGGCCGCCGTCCGGATTCGAAGCGGCGTTCATTTCGGCAGCGCACACTGATGACGACATCGACCGTACGATTGACGCGGCTGCTGAATCGCTGCGCGAACTTTCGTAGCCTACGCCACGGTCGGTCTCGCACGCACAAACCGACAAAGCCTGCTGACATCGTCAGCAGGCTTTTGACCACTCGCGCTAGGAAACGCCGCCCCGAACGGAGCGGAACCTGACGCTTAAGTGCGCTGGAGAATTACCAGGAGCCGTGGCTGCCGTGCGAGCCGTGGCTGCCGTGCGAGCCGTGGCTGCCGTGCGAGCCGTGGCTGCCGTGCGAGCCGTGGCTGCCGTGCGAACCGTGGCTGCCGTGCGAACCGTGCGAGCAATGCTGCGCTGGGAACGCGCCGTCGGCGCCTACCTCAGGCATCTCGTCACAGTTCTCGCGAGCTTTATCGACCACCTGAGATTCGGTGTCGCCGAGCATCCCGCGAGCGCTTCGGTTGAAGGTGGGCAACTGTCCTGGACCTGAGTTCTTAGGAGGCACGTGCTTATTCTATCCCATCCGCCCCGGTCGTGCGAGCAGTAATAATCAGCAATGATTTCAAATCGTTACGCGCGACGTGCCGCTTACTTCGCCGCCAGCAGCCGAAAGTTGGCCAAGGATGAGCAGGTCGCGTGGATATCGCGCATCAATCGCAACCGATTCGCGCGCAGCTTCTCGTCGTCCACCATGACGAAGACGTCGTCGAAGTACTTGCCGAGAACCGGCGCGAACGTCGCGATGGCGGTCAGCGCGACCGGGTAGCTGCGCTCGCCTCGGCTGCCCTTGAGGTCGTGCTTCAGCCTCTGAAAAGCGCCCCAAAGATCGAGCTCCGCCTGCTCCGGTGCGTCCTGTAGGCGAGACGGGTCCTCCACCGCGCCGTCCGGAGCGTCCTTAGCGATGTTGGCCGCTCGCTTGAACACCTCGCCCGCCGACGCTCGGACGTCGGGCGCCATGGCTCCGAGAGCCTTGGCGCGCTCGGCGACGTCGACCGGTGAGTCAAAGCCGGTGGGCGCGTCGCCGGCGGGCGCGCTCGCTAGGCATGCGTCGACCGCATCGTTGGGGAGTTCGTCGGTCAGGATCCCGCGAAGCCTGTCACGGAAAAACATCCCCAGCTTCTCGGTTACGTCCGCCGAAGGTGCGTCCAATTGCGCGCTGTCGAATCCCTCGTACGCGGCCGTGGTGGCGCGCACCAAACCGAAGTCCCAGCCAGTAGCCAAGACCGTCCGCAGCAGTCCGATCGCAGCGCGCCTCAGGGCCAGTGGGTCAGCCGTGCCCGTCGGCACGATACCGATGGCAAAGCATCCGACGAGCGTGTCAAGCCGGTCGGCAACACTCACCAGCGCAGCGGCAGGGCGAGCCGGTGTCTCGTCATCTGCACCACGTGGCTGGTAGTGTTGGAAGACGATGTCTGCCACGCTCGGAGCCACGCCTTGCTTGAGTGCGTAGGCGCGACCCATCTCGCCCTGCAGCTCGGGGAACTCCCCGACCATGAGCGTCACTAAGTCGCACTTGGCAAGCGACGCGCCACTCACCGCGTCGCTTATCTCGTCACTCTCGAGCCCCGCGATTGCTCCGAGCTTGGGGATCAGCTTTTCGATCCTTCGGACCTTGTCTCCGATGCTGCCGAGCCGCTTCTGAAACACCACAGCGTCAAGCTCGGAACGGCGCGACGCTAGATCTCGTTTCAGATCTTCGTCGTAGAAGAATTTTGCATCCGCTAGCCGCGCCCGCATCACTCGATCATTGCCGCGTCGAACGTTCGGCGGGTTCACAGCCGTGTTGACCACCGCCAGATAGCGAGGGAGCAACCCACCGTCGGCCGACCGGACGCCGAAATAGCGCTGATGGCCCTTGGCTACTTCCAAAACAACGCGATCGGGCAGCTCCAAGAACTCTTCGTCGAACCCGCCGACAACGACGTGTGGCTTTTCGACCAGCGAGAGATTCTCGCCTATCAAGAAGTCGTCTTCGATGAGGATTCCACCGGCCTCCGCGGCTCCCGCCTTGAGTGCGTGTTGCATCGCCTCGCGACGCTCTTGCGTATCCACGAGCACGTCCGCCTGTCTCAGGGCTTCGCGATAGCCATCTGCGCTCTTTATCTCGAGCGGTCCGGGCGCGAGGAATCGATGACCGGTGCTCACCGATGCAGAACGAACACCAGCGAACTCGAATTCGATCTGCTCCTCGCCCAGCAGGCCAACCAGCCACCTTACCGGACGCCCGAACGCGGTGTCGCCGTCCGACCACCGCATCGACTTCCGAAACGACAGTTTTGAACAGACGCGCGGAAAGACATCACTCAGCAGCGCAGTTGTCGGCTCACCCGCCTGCTGACGGCGGCCTGCTAGATACTCGCCCTTCGGTGTGTCGACCCGTGTCAGCTCAGCAACGTCGCAGCCGACCTTCTTCGCGAAACTCTCGGCCGCACGGGTTGGCTTGCCATCAGAGTCGAACGCCACGCGCGCCGGGGGGCCGACAACTTCCTCATCGAGATCGGGCTGGCGCTGAAGCACGTCACTTATCGTGATAGCGAGGCGTCGCGGTGTACCGCCCACCCACACGTCACCGTGAGATATTCTGAGTTCCTTGAGCTCGTCCCGCAGCAGCTTCGGAAGAGCCCTGAGTGCCGATGCAACGTAGGACGCCGGAAGCTCTTCGACACCGATCTCCAGGAGCAGATTCGCCATCGGCGAGTCCTACACCGCGTCGCTGCGGAGGTGAAGGTCCCCCTTGCGGCCCGCATCCAAGAATTGCAAAGTTCAGCGATGCGACTGACTTGCCCGATGTGCAAAAAACAGCTGGACGATGTCCCGGCTGACTACCAACCGAGACCATTTTGCTCCGCCCGCTGCAAGCGCATCGACCTGGGCAACTGGCTCACCGGCGCTTACCGCGTTACCGAGCCAGTGCGCCCCGACATGCCGGAATTCGACGAACTCGCGCAGCGCCTCGACTCGACCGACTGGAACTGACGGTTGTGTTGCGGGGGGCGACTACCAGTCGATGATCGCGGATCCCCAGGTGAACCCCGATCCGAACGCGGCCATCGCAACCTTCATCCCCGGCTTGAGCTTTCCACTTCGCTCGGCTTCAGCCATCAGTATCGGGATGGTCGCCGCGGTCGTGTTCCCGTAGCGCATGATGTTGTTGACGAGCTTCTCCGGCGGAATCCCGATCTGATCAGCGAGGTACTGGTTGATGCGCAGGTTGGCCTGGTGGAACAGGAACAAGTCCACGTCATCGCGGACGATGCCCTGCTCGGAAAACACCCGCATCAGACTCTCGGTCATGCGGATCACCGCGTTCTTGAAGACCTTTCGGCCCTCCATCTTCGCCCACATCATCTCGGGCTGGACCTGACCCACACCGTCGGCGTCACCTGGGATGAACGGCCGCTGTTTGATATCCCAAACCTTCTGGCAGAGTGTCTCAGCGTAACGACCATCCGATCCGAGGTACCAGCTGCGCACTCCTCGGTCTTCGTCGGTCGCGCTGACGATGCACGCCCCCGCCCCGTCTCCGAACAGAGCCGACACTGTGCGACCACGCGTCGAAAGGTCGAGCGCGGCGGAGTGCGTCTCCGAACCCACCACCAGCACGTGCTTGTACTGACCTGACTTCACCATCGAAGTCGCCGTGCCGAGGCTGTACAAGAAGCCCGAACACTGATTGCGGACGTCGAGCGCGGGCACGAACTTCGCGCCGTCCCCATCACACAAACCGAGCCGCTGACCCAACATCACGCCGGAGCCAGGAAAGCAGTAGTCGGGCGAAAGGCTCGCCAGAATGATCATGCCGATGTCGTCTTTAGCGATACCCGCGGCCTCAATCGCTTGCTCAGACGCGTACTGGGCAAGTTCCGCTGTCCCGACACCCTCGTCCGCAAATCGGCGCTCCTCGATCCCGGTGCGCTCAACTATCCACTCGTGCGTCGTGTCGATGCCGTATTGCTCTCGCAAATCGTCGTTCGTCACGACACGAGGCGGAACATAGAATCCGGTTCCGGAAATATAGGCGTTGGGCACGAAGTCCTCCGATGGAAGTGCTGGATGGGCTGCCGATTCCGACCGGCGGCGCTAGAACTACCGGACTCTAACGCCAATTGTGCCCAACTCAAAAATGAGATGTGCCATAACACTCAAGAGGCGACGCATACCCTCGGCATCCGATGTTGACTACTTCACCCGATCCGCTGTTGCGCGCGGTTACCGACGACGGCGCTTTCCGAGTCATTGTCGTCGACAGTACCGCCACGGTGGCCGAAGCGCTCAAGGCGCAATCAGCCACTGGTGAAGTGGCTCGGACCTTCGGTGACCTCATCACGACCGCTGTGTTGTATCGGGAGACGATGGCCCCAACGCTACGGGTTCAAGCGCTTCTGCGCGGAAGCGAGAGTTCCGGACGACTGGTAGCTGACTCGCACCCGTCGGGCGATACGCGCGGGCTCGTCCAAATCAAGGACGGCGTCGAGTTCCGACTCGGTGCCGGCGCGATCCTCAACATGATGCGCACGCTGCCCAGCGGTCGGGTGCATCAGGGAATGGTGGAAGTGCCCAGCGAGGGCGGGATCTCCCAGGCTTTCATGGCTTACCTGCAAACGTCCGAACAAGTGAGCAGCATGACCGCGGTGGGCACGGTGATCGAGGGCGGTGAAGTAAAGCGTGCCGGTGGCTACATGGTCCAGCTTCTGCCCGAGGTTGGCCGCGGACCGCTGATGGTCATGGCCGAGCGCCTCGAAGACTTTCGGGCGATCGAGCCGCACCTCACGCCGTCCTACGAGGTGAGAGACTTCTTAGGCGAGCTACTGCACGGAATGCCGTTTACAGAGGTCGGCACCGGAGGCGTTCGGTTCAACTGCTGGTGCAGCGCCGTCAGCGTCATGGGAGCACTGTCGACGCTACCGCGCGCGGACATCGAGGAGATGATGTCCGATGGCGAAGCGCTCGAGATCAGCTGCGACTACTGCGGCCATGAGTACAAGGTCGCTCTGGAGCAGTTACGCGGTTTGCTCAAGTCGAACTGAACCGCGTTTCGCGCCTACGAGGTCGGCGCCATATCGTCAACAAACCGCTTGGCGATGCGCGTGAAGACGAAATGCACGCCGCCGGGCAGATGCTGGCCCAGGAACGCTCCGATCTTGCCGTGGCCGGTGAACGTGAACTCGCGTTTGCGCGCATGGACCGCGTCGACGACAACGCGCGCCGCTTTTTCGCCTGACCAGATGAGCGCCTTCGGTCGTCGCTCTTCTCGCGAAGCGTCGAACACGCCTTGATTGTCGACCTTGTTGATGTCGCTTTCGACGAATCCAGGATTGACGAGCGTACAGCTCACCCCGGACCCCTGAAGCTCCATGCTCAGCGTCAAGCCGATCGCTCGAACCGCGAACTTCGACGCGCTGTATGCTGAGCCGGCGGGCGCGCACATCAGTCCGGAGATGGACGACACCAGCACCAGCCGACCTCTTGTCTCGCGAAGCTCAGGGAGCGCATGGCGCGCCGTATTCACGACACCGAACAGATTAACGTCGATCTGACGTCGCCATTCGGCATCGGTCAGCTTCTCGAAGCGCCCCATCACGCCCATACCCGCGTTGGCAACGGCTACGTCTAACCGCTCGAAATGTGACACCACCTCCGCGCAAGCCGCCTTGACGGCGTCGTCATCACGCACATCGAGTTCGACCGCTAACGCTTTGCGGCCCAGGCGCTGCACCTCCGCCACGACGGCGTCGAGCGGCCCACGCCGACGGCCGCTCACCGCCACGTGAGCGCCACGCTTGGCGAACTCAAGGGCGAGTGAGCGGCCAATGCCGGTACCCCCGCCGGTGATCCATACGACTTTGTCTTCGAAGCCCGTCATGTCGGCGTACCGTACCGCAGGTCACGCTGGTGCGGGCGGATTACCCGCGGCGCAGCGGTTGCTTAGCCGCTCGTCTTCGGACAACCCGACTTGTCCATCGGGAAGAACTTCGTCGGCTTGTTGATCGCGCAGTTGCTTTGGTCCAGGCCCATCGTCGGGAGCTGGCTGGAGCACGTCAGCGTCCCGGTTACTCGGCCCGCACCGCAAGCATCTCCTTCCTGGAAGTAGACGACGCTGTCACCGACCGTGTTCGCCACGCAACCTCGCGGGTCGCCTCCTTCCATCGTGATCTGGCACTTCACGGGATACGGCGCCTGCGCTGGGCAGGCGGCCGTCAGGCAGTCGCCGTTGATGTCAACAGGGACCTCAAGCTCACACCCCTCGTCAATTTCCCCATCGCAATCATCGTCGATGTTGTTGAAGCAGATTTCTTCGGGGTTACCCGTGCAGTCCTTACCGTCACCGACACACGGCCCCCAGCTCCCGAATTCGCCGCTTTGGATGCACGTCTGAGTGCCATAGGTGCAGCTCGCCTTTCCTGCTAGCCAGGGTGGTCCGGAAAAGCACTGCTGCGTCTGTCCACCGGTGCACGTACAACCCTCATCCAGAAAACCGTTGCCATCGTTGTCGAGACCATCTCCGCAGGTCTCGGTGGCTTCGTACGTGCCACCGCCGACGTCGCTACAGCCCCCCGTGCCTGCACCGCCCGATGTACCCCCAACACCCCCGACACCGCCGGCCGCGCCCGCCGCCGTACCTGCGGCGCCACCCACTAGCACGCCGCCGAACCCGCCTTGAGCAGTCGTTCCTCCGGCGCTCGTCCCCCCGGCGCCAGACGACGCCCCTGAGCCGCCCTGACCGAACCCGCCAAGTCCGCTTCCGCCGGCGCGGTCGCTACCGTCGTCCGCTCCACAGGCAGCAGCGCCGACCAAGACCGCGAACCCAACCCCAAGTCCTCTTGTCACCGCCATACCGAAGACTAACACGCGAGCGCCGGCGGCCACAGAAGGACGCTAGAGTCTCGGAATGGTCAAACGGTACGCCGAGCGAAAACTCCTGATGCGCGCAGCCGCCGCGAGCGCACTCGCGCTCAGCGTGGGGTGTGGCAGCCCCGCCTCGGAACCCGTTCGACAGCCGCAAAGCGTTGCTAAACCGCCCAGCGAGCTCACGATCTCGGTCCTCAGCACGAATGACGTGCACGGTCATATCGAGCGCCTGCCGCTGCTCGCCGGATACGTCGATCGGATCCGTCAGGCGCGGCGGACCGATGGCGGAGACGTTCTGCTCGTCGATGCGGGCGATCTCTTCCAAGGGACACTAGCGTCCAATCTCGCCGAAGGCTCCCCCGTCATCGAGGCGTTTCACGCCATGGGTTACGACGTCGCAACTATCGGCAACCATGAGTTCGATTTCGGTCCGACCGGTCCGCGCGCCACCCCGAGCGAGCCAACAGACGACGCGCGCGGCGCGCTGAAGGATCGGCTGAAACAGGCTCGATTCCCGTTCGTCGCCGCAAACCTCCAACAAGCCGGAGAGGCCGTTGCATGGCCGAACGTGTCGGCGGTTACCGTGATCGAGAAGAGCGATGTCCGCATCGGCGTGATCGGCTTGATCACGGCCGAGACGCCTAGCATCGTGATGGCCGCAAACTTTCGCGGCCTCGACGTGGCGCCACTGGCCGAGTCCGTGGCGCGCGAAGCCCAGTCGCTTCGAAGCCGCTGTGACGCGATCATTGTGCTCGCCCACGCCGGCGGGAAGTGCTCTGACTTTTCGAATCCCGACGACGTCACGAGTTGCACGGCTGATTCGGAGGTGTTCGAGCTGGCCCGCGCGTTGCCGACCAACTCAGTCGACCTAATCGTAGGCGGACACTCGCATGCGGGCGTCGCCCACCGCGTGAACGGAGTACCGATCGTCGAGGCCTATTCCAACGGCCGCGCGTTCGGCCGGGTTGACCTGCGGTTCTCACTGCCCGAAAAACAGCTTCAAGAGGCGCGCTTGTTCGCGCCTCAGCCGGTGTGTCCCACGATCGACGACAGCGCCTGCACGACGGGTCGCTACGATGGCGAGGAGGTCCGGCCGAGCGCGCGGGTGGGCGACGCCGTGCGCCCGGCGCTCGCTCAGGCCGCAGCGAAACGAAACGAGCCCCTGGGCGTAACGCTACCGGCGCGCTTCGAGCGCTCGTACGACGCACCGTCGACGGCGGGTCACCTGGTCGCCGATCTCATGCGCACTGCGGCGGGCACCGACGTGGCCATCACGAACGGAGGTGGACTCCGCGCACACCTTCCGTCAGGCGCCGTAACGTTCGGCGATGTGTTCGAATTGATGCCGTTTGACAACCGGCTCGTAACGTTCGAGCTGTCTGCCGGCAAGCTGGCCCAGCTGCTCAAGATTCACGCGGCTTCGGGCAAGCACGGCCTCGTGTCGATTTCCGGATTCACGGCGAAGGTCCGCTGTCAGGACGGCTTCATACAGACGCGCCTGAGCGATCCACGCGGCGAGCCCATCGACGATGACCGACTGCTGACGGTTGCGACCAGCGACTTCCTCAGCGGCGGGGGCGACGGTTTCTTCGTCGGCGTCGACATGCCACGTGCCAACCTGCGTGACGCCGGCAAGCTAGTCCGGGACGCGTTGGTCCATGGCATCCAGCAGCTGGCTGCAGCGCCGGATGCGCGGAAACCGGAGTTCACAACCCCTCGCCTAGTCCTCGAATCCAAACGTCCAATGCGCTGTAACTAGCCGCTCACCAACACGCCCGATGCGCACTTGTAGCGCCGCATCTCCAGATTGCCGGCGCGAACACGAGCGATCAACAGGCGAGCTCCTGTCCATACGGCTCGAGCGCCCAGGCCACTCCGTTCGACCGGCAACAAAGCCGCTAGATCCGCGCGTGGCTCGCGCAGCGGCAGCGTGAGTTCGCGACTCTTCAACACAGGTAGCGACTGCGTGCAATCGAGCTTCAGGTCGGAGACGTCCACCGTCGAGCTGCCCTCACCAGCCCCGAGTCGCACCGCTCGCCGCTTGTCGCCGCACTTACCGATCACCCACAGCGTTTGCCCGATCACGATCGACCCCAAACCGCGACAGCCCGGCAACACGGAGGTCACGTGCGCATAGCTGGTCGGGAAGTGAATGGTAAACATCCGCGTCACTGGCTCGCCGGAAGCTGCCGAGCACACCCCGTACTGCCAACGATCTCCGATCACGCGCAGCGCCGTAATCCCGCACTCGCTCGGCACCGATAGTTCGCCGCGCGGCGTGGCGCTGCGATCCTTGACGCGACGCATGTGAAACGATCCGCAGTTCGCGTCGTCCCCGTCCTCACACGGGCGGTCCTCGCCACGATGCATGAACAGCACTTCGCCGTTCTGCGTCCGAGTAACGGCGGCTAGCCCGCGCTGCTCGCGCGCGCGCCCGTCCACCGTGCCGAAGTCCAGAACGTCGTCGAAGCTACCGCTCGCCGCACCGCGCACCAACCGCGCGCGAGCGCCATCGCCAGTGTCGGATACCCATCCGATGGCGAGGTTCGAACCGGTGGCTTCCACCGCTAGCTCCAGCACCGTTCCAACTTTCTTCGCAACCGTCCGCTCGGTACCCACCGCTCTGCCGCCGGCGTCGAGGGGCTGACTTACGACTCGACCGCGCTTGTCCGCGTAGATAAGAAGCGCGCCTTCGCGCTGTAGCACCAGGTCGAACGCGACGTGACCGGCCACGCGACGCCTAAGCGGCGGCGCCGGAGCCTGGACGGGCATCGCTGAGGAGGACGTTGCGCCAGCAACGCTCTTGTGCCGATCGCACGCCATTGAGGTCGACATGACCAGTAGCGCCAGCAGCAGCGTGGGTGGACACCGTACCGTGCTTCGCTCTCCAGTCTTAGCCACGTCCTGACGGACTCTAGCGCCAAACCGCGACTCGGCACCGCGGATTCCCAATCCACACCGCTCCAATTCGGAGCACGCCGCGCAACGCCATTCCAATCTGGCGCAGTCTCGGACGTAGCGGTCGCGCGTTCCCCCGCCTTTTTGGACGTCGCAAGACTGGCACGCGAATCGCATTGGAGTTGACCATCACCTACTAACGAAGGAGTTCGTATGACGTTTCATATTCAATTTTGGGGAGTCAGAGGAAGCATCGCATCGCCGGGACCCGACACCGCCAGCGTGGGCGGTAACACCAGCTGCGTCGAACTACGAATCGACGATACACGGATCATACTCGACGCCGGCACTGGGCTTCGCCGACTCGGCGACTCGATGTTGCAGGCTGGCGTAGAAGAAGCGCACCTGCTGCTGAGTCACTACCACTGGGACCACATTCAGGGTTTGCCGTTCTTCGTCCCCGCGTACTTGCCGTCGACGCAACTGACGATCTATGGGGCGCAGGGAACCGCCGGCGTGGACAAGGTGCTCGCGCACCAGATGACCTCGCCGGTCTTTCCCGTACGATTCGACGAACTTAGTTCCCACTTGGCAACAAAAGAACTCCGGCACGGGGAACGTTTCCGGATCGGCCCCGCCAACGTACGCGCGGCCAAAGTAAACCATCCCGGCGGCTGTATGGCGTACCGGATCGAACATGCAGGTTGCAGCGTGGTGTATGCGACCGACACCGAACACTACAGCTGTGTCGACCCGACGCTCGTGGATCTAGCTGAAGGCGCCGACCTGCTGATCTACGACTCCCAATACACTCCTGAGGAATACGCGGGCCAGGTCGGCCCATCGAAGGTCGGGTGGGGGCACTCCACGTTTGAAGCCGGAGCCGCGCTGGCGAAGGCCGCCAGCGTCGGTGAATATCTGCTGTTTCACCACGATCCGCGCCGAACCGACGATGGTGTCGCCGAAATCGAGGCGCGGGCACGGCAGCTCTTTCGAAGGAGTCGCGCCGCGCGGGAGGGCATGGGCATCGACCTCGTCAGTCCCTCCTGGAAGGCAGCGTGACGCCCGACATTGGAACGCCGTATGCTGTCAGACAATCGATGTCGCGATTGTCGCTGCTCATGGACCTTACTTCCCAATTGGGGCGCGAGATCGATCTGGACGCTTTTCTCAAAGCGGCGTGCGAGCGCCTAGCCGAGGCTCTCCGCGCCGACCGCGCCAGCATCTGGTTGGTCGACGCTGAGCACGGTGACTTGGTGACTCGAGTCGCCGTGCTGCCGGAGATGGATCTCCTGCGCCAACCCATCGACCGTGGTCTTGCCGGCTACGTCGCCCGCACAGGGGAAGTCGTGCGCGTGGACGACGCGGCAACCGACGAACGCTTCGATCCGACGGCGGATCGCGCAACCGGTTATCAAACGCGCTCGATGCTCGTAGCGCCGATCCGTGAATCACCGCAGGAACCCGTGCGCGGCGTAGTGCAGGCCCTCAATCATGCCGATGGCCCGTTCGACGAAGAGGACGAGGAGTTCGTCGCCGTGCTCGCCGCCCATCTGGGTCGAGCGCTCGGCCTGACCACGCTGCGGGCGGCGGAGCCCGGCGGGCCGGGACTGACGCTACGCGGCCCGTTCAACCACATCGTCGGGCGCAGCACGGCGATGGAGCCGGTATACAGCCGCATAGTGCTCGCGGCTCAGACTGACGCCACGGTCTTGCTGCGGGGCGAGACGGGCACAGGCAAGGGTCTGTTGGCTCGAGCGGTGCACGTGAACTCGACGCGGCAAGGCGGGCCGTTCGTCACCGTTGACTGTACGACGCTCCCGGCTCAGCTAGTCGAGAGCGAACTCTTCGGACATGAGCGAGGCGCGTTTACGGGCGCCGACCGCCGTGTGATGGGGCGCGTTGAGCACGCGCGCGGGGGGACGCTGTTCTTGGACGAGATCGGCGAGCTCCCCGCCGAGATCCAAGGCAAGCTACTGCGGTTGCTTCAAGACCGCGCGTTCGAACGGGTCGGCGGGCGCGCCACGTTGGCCGCCGACGTCCGAATCATCTGCGCCACGCACCGAGATCTCGAAACCGCGGTAGCGACGGGCACGTTTCGGGAGGACCTGTACTACCGGATGCGGGTCGTCGAGATCCAAGTGCCGCCGCTGCGGACTCGTGGCTCAGACGAGATTGAAATCCTCGCGCGACACTTCGCAGAGATGTACGCCGCACGGTACGGTCGCCCGGCGCCCCGTTTCACAACCGAGGCCCTGATCAGCCTGACGGCCCATACCTGGCCTGGCAACGTCCGCGAGCTCGAACACTGGGTTGAGTCCGCCGTGGTGTTGTCTCCTACCGGTGAACTACGTGGCGATCACCTGCCCCGATCCGCACAACCCATTGCAGACACGCAACCCCTCGCCGCGAGCGACGACGCAGGCGCGGGATCCATACAACTCCCGCTGGGCCTTAGCTTGGCAGACGTTTCTCGCCGCTATATTGAAGCGACGGTGCAGCGGTGCGACGGAAACAAGACCGAAGCCGCCCGGCAACTATCCATCGGGCGCAACACGATTCTTCGCACGCTCGCGACGCCAACTGCTGACGACGACTGACCTTG
>JAUIKB010000772.1 GCA_030430975.1 Polyangia bacterium | reverse complement strand
CGACGAGGGTGAAACCGACGCGGAACAGATCGTCGCGCAGTTCGAACCGGTCGACCGGGTGCGCTACCTCAGCAATAAAGACGTTTGGAACTACGTTGTCGAAGGGGAGTTTTGGGGAGCCTCGCCCAGCGATAAAGAGGACCTCGCACGCGCTCGCGCGCACATCGTGTTCATGATCAATCGTGCGTTAGAGGACGAGCTGCTCACCCATCGACAGATCGTGGATGGCATCACGGTGGAGGAACTCGCCCAGCGGCTGCCGAAAGCGGATCTCGGGAAGCTGATCCGAATGGCGCTCGACAACGCCAAGGATGAACGCTCGTTCACTGAACGCGACCTCCTCGAGACGATGCCGACTGAATCGTTAGTCAACTATGTTCCGCTGACGCACATTTGGGAGCGGGTTGTAGTGCCCTGCATCGCCGAGCCATGTGGCTTCGTCAAACGTGCAGAAACGGAAGCCGTGACCGGTCCTGCTTCGCTCAAAGCGCCCGCAAGCGCAGCGGGTTCGGCTGCCAGCGCGCCCAAGTCACCGCCTAGCAAGGCCGACACGTCCGCCAAGGCCGACGCTCCTGCCAAGAGCGAGAAGACGTGGGGCGCCCTGAAGGCGCCGCCCCCGCCCCCCGCGGGACGCAAGCACCCGGCGCCCACCAAGAACGACGGAGCGGCTCCGGAAACCGCAGAAGAAGACGCGATGTTCGACGACGACGGCTTCGGCGACTTGGTCGAGGCTGCGCCCGAGAGCGTGCCGCCCGAGAGCGTACAGCCCCAGAGCGTGCAAACGGACGAGCTCGAGGCAGAAGCGGACTCGGACGTAGTCGACGACGACGACATCAAGATCATCTAACGTTAGGCATCGGGCACGCCCGACTGAGATCACGTGGAACTGTTCACCGTTACCTGCCACGCCTGCGGGCGAAAGCGCTCGATACCCGAAAAGCTGTTCAGCTCGAAAATCAGCGGGCATCAGGTCGCCATCCCGTGCAAGGGCTGCGGAGCGGAAATCCACATCGACGGCAGTGTGCCTCCGGCCGCGGACGGCACGCTGGCGCCAGGCCCGCTGTCAACCCGCCCGCCGAGCGACGCCCAGGGCGGCGGGGTCGTCATTCCCCGCGCCGGCAAGTTGCCGGACGTACACGAGTCGGCGTCCGACACGCCGGCGCAGTCCAAGGCCGAAGAAACGACCGGCCAGACCGCACCGTTTGCGTTTCCCCTACTCGGTAGCGACGACGCTCAGCCTGACGACCCGGCCGACGATTCAGCTGCCCCGTCCGGTGAACCGAGCAAGAAGTCGGTTCCCCCACCCTCGCCGACACCCGAAGAACAGCCATCGGTTCCCCCGCCCCCGGCCGGTTCGCCGACAGGCCCAGACGCTGACGACGCGACGAGCGGCGCCACGCCAGCGGCAGCAGATCAACAGAATACCGAATCAATACCCGCCGCGCAGTCGCACCCTGCCGACGCGGAGCCTGTAGCGCCAAACGGCGAGCAAGCAGCCAAGCAGACCGACGCCAAGAAGAAGGCGACCGCGAGCAAACCCGACGGAAAAACCACCGGCGCCAAGAAGACCGGCGCCAAGAAGAAGGCGACCGCGAGCAAACCCGACGGAAAAACCACCGACGCCAAGAAGACCGGCGACCACACGAAGAGCCGTACCAAGCAACCGAGCGCAAAGAAGAAAAAGGCCGGCGGCGCAGCGACCACCAGCGCCGACGGCACGCCAACTGGCAAGCAAGCGCCCCGCGGCCAGAGCGACGAGCCGACGCAGGCGGTTGCCGCGCGCTCCACGGGCGAAGCCGACGACGGACCGAACTACCTTTGGTGGGCGGTCGGAGCCGCTGCAGTGATCGGATTGCTGGTCGGTCTCAAGACATGCGGAGATTCGCCGCCGCCGCCGTCGTCGCCCCCGAAGTCAGGGACGACAAACACGATCACCCCATCCAACCGCGTTCCGACTCCAGCGTCGGCGCGTGCCCCTGAACCTGAAACTGAACCGGCGCCAGCGCTGTCGGTCTCGGCTACTCCCATGCCGTCGGTCAGCTCCCTCGCACCGAGCGCATCATCCTCAAGCGCTGCTGCGCCGAGCACCTCGTCCAAGGTGCAACAACATCCTGCGGCCGCGGCGGCTGACTTTGACGCGGCCGCCGCAACCAGTCTGGTTCGGAGCGCACTGGGTGCGGCGACGCAATGTCGGGGCGATTTCGGGCCTGGCAACCTACCGGTTGCCGTTACGTTTGCGCCCACCGGCAGCGTCACAAACGCCAGCGTAACCGGGCCACCGTTTCTCGGAAGCCCGGTCGCGAGCTGCACCGCCCGCATCTTGCGCCGCCTGCGTGTGAAGCCGTTTCGCGGCGGTGCACGCACGGTGACGGCGACGCGCTACCTACGCTAGCCGTACAGCGACTCGATCACTTCGGCGAAGTTGTCGTTAACCCGCTGGCGCTTGACCTTGAGCGTGGGAGTGAGTTCGCCGTCCTCGATGCTGAATGGGCGCTCCAAAATCGCGAACTTCTTGATCGTCTCGACCTTCGCCAAGTCTCGATTCACCGCGTCGATCGCCGTCTGAATCGAATCGCGTATCTTCGGATCGGCATGCGCATCAACGGCGTAGCCCGCTCGCTCCAGCGCTTCCGGATCGAGGGTCACCAGCGCCGTCAAATACTTGCGCCGATCGCCGATCACCACTGCCTCGGCGACGAGTTCATGGTTCTTGATGCCGCTCTCGATGTTCTTCGGCGTCACGTTCTTTCCGCCCGCCGTGATGATGATGTCTTTTTTGCGGCCCGTGATGTTCAGGAACCCTTCGCTGTCGAACTGACCGAGGTCGCCTGAATGAAGCCATAGCTTTTCTGGCTTGGCGGGCGGGCGATAGCCCTTGCCGTCCACCGTCTCACAGCTGAGTGCGTCGGCGGTGGCGTCTTCGTCCTTGAAGTAGCCCAGAAAGACGTTCGGACCGCTAACGCAGATCTCACCGTCTTCGGCTATCTCGACCTCGACTCCGGGAATGGCCGGACCCACCGTGCCGAACTTCGCCCGATCGGGAAGATTGAAGCTGGTTGGACCCGTGTCCTCGGACTGTCCGTAAACTTCGAGAATCGTCAGGTCCAGCCCGGCGAAAAACTCGAGAATCTCGGCAGAGATCGGCGCTGCACCAGTTACGCAGAAGCGTGCGCGCCCAAGCCCGATCGCCGGCTTTACCTTGCTGTAAATAAGCTTCTTGGCGAGCGCGTACTCCATCGAGAGCCCCAACGACAGGTCGCGTCCGCGCATGCGCTGAGCCGTGACCTTCTTGCCAACCCCCATCGCCCACGCCACGAGTTTGGCCTTCGCGCCGGTCGCCTCTTTCATCTTGGCGCTGACGCCCGCGTGGAATTTCTCCCAGATGCGCGGCACACCGAAGAAGATGGTGGGCTGGACGTCCTTCACGTTGTCCGCCAGCGCCTCGATGCTCTCGGCAAAGTACACCTGATACCCAGCGGAGATCGCCGAGTGGATGCTGAACATCTGCTCGGCGATGTGCGACAGCGGTAGGTACGAAACGGCACAGTCGTCGACCTGTAGGTCCGACATCGCGACCGCGGTGTTGGCCGTGAAACTGAGGTTGTTGTGGCTCAGCATCACGCCCTTGGGCGGCCCGGTCGTGCCCGACGTGTAGATCAAAGTGGCTAGCTGGTCCGGCTCCAGTGCATCGACCGCTGCATCAAAATCCGCATCGCTTACGTCCGCGCCCTTAGCTAGGAACTGCTCCCACGACAGGACCATTTCATGGTCTACATCGTGGTCGCCTTTCATCATCACGGCGTGCTTCAGGTTCGGCATGTTGCCG
>JAUIKB010000771.1 GCA_030430975.1 Polyangia bacterium | reverse complement strand
CCGGCGCAGAGCGCTTTCAGATGCTGGACGAGCAGCCCGGTTTCTAGCGCGTCTGGGTGGTCGTAGTTGACGGCTGCGCGCTCCGACTTCGACAGATGCGATCGGTCGATGTAGTACGAATCGTGAGCCAGCACCGCCACGTCTCCGGGCGGGTGGAGCTTCAGAATGCTCTTGATGATGGTGCTCTTTCCGGAACCAGAACCACCTGCGATGCCGATGACGACCGGAACAGCCATGCCGCAGCCTTATCACGGTCTGAGGCTGGCTGTCTTGGCTCGACGGTTGTTGGTGTCGTTTACCCGGCCCGCGGCCGCGTCCGGTGTGCGGCGTGCGGTGTGCTCTAGTCTTCGGGCGTAGGGACTTCCTGGATCATGCTCGCGCTGATCAGCGATGCATCGTCGATGTCGTCTTCCGAAATCTCCAGCGTCGCCGGCTTGTCCGTGTCGCCGCGCGGCTGCAGCTCGAACGCGACTGAAAGCTCGATGTCTATCTCGTCGTCGAGATTTGCGGCAGGCGCTGCTGGCGGGCTGGGTGGCCGAGCGACAGATGGCACGACAGGCAGCACGCTCGTACGTCCGGGATCGGGTAGCTCCATACCGGTGAGATCCTCGTAAGCGTTGCGCACTGCGTTCTGCATGCTGCGCGCATCGGGCCAGCGGTCTTCGATCTTGAACTGCAGGGCCCGGTCGACGACGTCGGCGACCTCGCTAGCGATTGTCGGCACTACGCTAGCCAGCGGGCGCGCCGGTTTGTCGGCGGCCGCGAGCAATCGGTCGACCATCGTCTTGCCCTGATGAACCGTTTGCCCCGATAGGCTGGTGAACAGGGTGGCGCCGACAGCCCACAGGTCGGTGCGGGCGCCGACTTGCTCGCGCCGCGCCATGGCCTGTTCCGGCGCCATGAAACTCGCTGTACCGATGACGATTCCGTCGCGGGTTTGCGTTAGCGTTTCTCCGCCCTCACGTACTCGTGCGAAGCCGAAGTCGAGCAGCTTGACCGTGCCTTCTTCGGTGAGGAACACATTGGCCGGCTTGATGTCGCGATGAATGATGTTCTTTTCGTGCGCCGCCGCCAGCACGTCCAGGACCTGGTCACCGATAAACAGTGCAAGCTCTGCCGGGATCGGCGCGCGCTCGATGCGGTCGGCGAGCGTCTCGCCGGTCAGCAGCTCCATGACTAGGAAGACGGCGCCATCCGCCGTGACGTCATCATCGAGCACTTTTACAGCGCCGGGGTGGCCGACTCGGTTGGCGGCGTACCCTTCGTTGAGGAAGCGGTTGCGAGCATCGTCGTTGCGAGCCACACCGGGGTGCAGCAGCTTGATAGCCACACGATTACCGTTTCGGTGCGTCGCGGCGAAGACGCAGGCCATCCCGCCCGAATCGATCAGCCGATCGAGGGTCCACTTGCCGTGAAGAGCGGTGCCAACGCGCCGTTTGGCGAGTTCAACGGGATCCATGGCGGAGGACGGCATTCCCTTTGACTGTTCGACGGCCGTCCACAGACGTCAAGCGATCCGTGGTCGCTTGCGCTGCGCGGCTGAGGTAGCGTGCCGAGGTGGCGAGCCCCGGTCAGAACCATCCGCGGTGGAGCCCAGCGCGCCGCGCGGAACGGCGCTGTCGAGAACGGCGCTGTCTGGAACGGCGCTGTCTGGGAGAGGGGGGCCGTGCTGAAGCGTCCAGGGCGAATCGGACCAGCGGATCTAGCCTCCTTGCGTTAGGCGCGGTGCTTGCGTGTTCGGCCGCCGTGTCATGTACGGCGCCACCGTCCGCGACACCTCAGAGCGTCCAGAAGCAGCAGGACACCGCCCCGGTCGTGCGGGACGCGGCCGAGTTGCCGCCGCTGACCAGCGAGGAGGCAGAGTTGGCTAGAGGCCTCCGGACCGACGTCGCGAAGCTCAGTCAAGAGTTCGGTGAACGCAATAGCGGGTCGATTTGGACGCTGGCCGCCGTTGCCGACTACCTCAATGAGCGTCTCAGCAGCGAAGGGTTTGCCGTGCGACGCCTCGGCTATGAGCACGAGTACAAGGCCTATCAGAACCTGGAATTCGACGTACCGGGTGGGCGCTGGGGAGATCGTTGCGTATTGGTGGGCGCGCACTACGACACGGCGGCTGGCTCGCCCGGAGCGGACGACAACGCGAGCGGTGTGGCGGCGGTGCTAGCGCTTGCGAAGCACTTTCGGGGTCAACGGCGGCGCCGGACCATCAGGTTCGTGCTGTTCGCAAACGAGGAACCGCCGTTCTTTCAAACCCCGCAGATGGGAAGCGTGGTGTACGTGAAACAGGCGGTTGCGGCGGGCGATCAGATCGACGCGATGGTGAGCATCGACTCGGTCGGCTACTTCTCTTCAAAAGAGGGCAGCCAGAAGTATCCGGCAGCGCTCGACGGCGTGTACCCGAACGCAGGGAATTTCGTTGCCGTGGTCGGGCGAAGCGATGGCATCGACCTGGTCGAAAAGGCGCGCGCCGGCTTTGCCGCGAAGGCCTCCATACCCGTTATTAGCGGGGCCCTGCCGCAGACAATGAAAGGCGTGGGCTGGTCCGATCACTGGGCGTTTTGGCAGCACGGGATTCCCGCGATTCTCGTCACCGACACCGCGGTGCTGCGGAACCCGCACTACCACCGGTCCACAGACAAGGTCGAGCACTTGGATTTCCAAAGCATGGCGCGCGCCGTGGTCGGATTGCAGGGCCTGGTCGCCGCGCTGGCAGGGCCCCCGTCTAAGGTCACCGCCGAGTAGCGACCGCATGCGGCCGTGGGTGGCGAGCATTCGCACCTCATCGGGTTCTGCGATACGCTGCCGCCATGTCCAGGAGACAGCACCCCTCGCGCCGACGACTGCGCCTCGCGCTCGTTCGACTCATACCGACGACTGCGATAGTTCTGCTGATCGCCGGATGTGGCGGCGACGATCCCCCCCCGCGGCACCCGCCGCCCCCCGGTCCATATGGTCAGGGTGGTGGCCCTCCTCCGCAGTCAGGACCTCCGCGCGACATCCGAAAGCAGCCGGACGGTTCCTGCGTCGAGTACACGCAGCCCAGCTGTCCCCCGCAGTACACGTGCGACCCGTCAGTACCGCAGCGTGTGCCTTGCCCTCCGGGCATGTAACTCGGATCACTCCGGCTCAAAGTCCAAGACGCGACGGGCTATGTCGTAACTAAAGCCCGCCCGGGCCAAGGCCCCGATGTCCTTGCGATCCGTGTCCCGGTCCCGTTCGCGACGCTTGAACGCGCCAAGTCGACGGCGCTTCGCGTACGCCAGCGCTGCGGCGAACTCAGGGTCGATGTCATCCTCGTCGCCGTGCTCGTCTGCATCGGTGGCGACCAGCATTTGCTCCGCCACGCTGGAGTCGATTCCCTTCTCGCTCAGCTTCTTCAATATGTTTCTACGTGAGAGACCGCGTCGGCGCAGGCTGGCGCTCAGGGCACGTGCGTAGCGCTCGTCGTCGAGCACGCCGCTTCGGACGAATCGTGCGAGCAGTTGGTCGACCCAGACCGCCGCCTGTTCGGTGTCGACGTCGGATTCGATCGCCGCCTTGCGCACCCTTCGCATGAGCACGCGCCTTAGGTTCTTTACCGATGAGTCGAATCGGTCCAGATACGACAGCGCCGCCTCGCTGAGCGTGGCTTCGGATACCGTCCACGGCTTCCGTGGTTTCTTGGTTTTTCGCTTGCGCCGTCTGGAGCCTTCACGTTCCACCCACGTCGACGCGCCGGAGTCGATGGGACGCGTCAACGATCATCACCGTGCGATCGCATGACGGCCAGAAATGCTTCGCCATAGCGCTCCGCCTTGGTCGCACCTACGCCGTGGACCATCAATAAG
>JAUIKB010000770.1 GCA_030430975.1 Polyangia bacterium | reverse complement strand
TCCATGAACGGCGTGAGGTACGCCACGCCGCGCTTCATCACGCGCGCCGACTTCACGACCTGCGGCAGAAACATCTTCCCCGCGCCGAACAGATCCCCGACGACGCTCATGCCATCCATCATGGGCCCCTCGATCACCGACAGCGGCTTGCCTAGCTTCACGCGCGCTTCTTCTGCGTCGGCCTCCATAAACTCGACGACCCCCTTGACCAGCGCGTGCTTGATGCGTTCCTCGACAGTCGCCTCGCGCCACGAGAGATCGACCTCGCGCTTCTTTCCGCCACCCTTGATGTTGCTCGCGAACTCGACGAGCCGTTCGGTTGCGTCCGGTCTGCGATTAAAGATCACGTCTTCGACATGCGTTAGCAGGTCCTTCGGAATCTCTTCGTACACGACCAGCTGGCCGGCGTTGACGATTCCCATGTCCATGCCTGCGCGGATCGCATGATAGAGAAACACCGAGTGCATCGCCTCGCGCACCACGTTATTTCCACGGAAGCTAAACGACAGGTTGCTCACTCCGCCGCTGACGCGGGCTCCGGGCAGCTTTTCCTTGATCAACCGCGTGGCCTCGATGAAGTTGATGGCGAATTCGTTGTGCTCCTCGATTCCCGTGGCGATCGCCAAGATGTTCGGGTCAAAGATAATATCAGTCGGATCGAAGCCGGCCTTGTCGACCAGCAGCCGGTACGCGCGCTGACAGATTTCGAACTTGCGCTGGACGGTTTCAGCCTGTCCGACCTCGTCGAACGCCATGACCACCACGCCGGCACCGAACCGGCGCACGATCGCGGCTTTGTCCAGAAAGTCCTTCTCGCCTTCCTTGAGACTGATCGAGTTAACGATCGCTTTGCCCTGAACACACTTCAGCCCCGCCTCGATCACCGACCAGCGTGAGCTGTCGATCATGATCGGCACGCGCGAGATGTCCGGTTCGGTAGCGATCAGATTGAGGAACGTCGTCATGGCTGCTTCGGAGTCGAGCATCCCCTCGTCCATGTTGACGTCGATGATGTTGGCGCCACCCTGTACTTGGTCCAGCGCAACCTCGAGCGCTGTGCCGTAGTCCTCCTGTTTGATCAGTCGACGAAAGCGCGCCGATCCCGTGACGTTCGTACGTTCACCGACCATCTGAAAGTTGGAATCGGAGCGAATCACCAGCGGCTCCAGACCGCTAAAGCGCGCGCACGTGTCGTCGCCAAGCGTCGGCGGTTTACGCGGCTCGATGTCGCGCACCGCGTCTGCGATCGACTTGATATGAGCCGGCGTCGTGCCGCAGCATCCGCCAAGCACATTCGCAAGACCGGCGGTCGCAAACTCGTGGAGCAGCGCGCCGGTTTCGTCCGGCGTTTCGTCGTACTCGCCAAACGCGTTGGGCAGGCCTGCGTTGGGATAGCAACTCGTCCAGGCCGCCGATAACTTACCGAGCTCCGCCAAATACGGGCGCATCTCCTTGGCCCCCAGCGCGCAGTTCAAGCCGATGCTCCAAGGATCGGTATGCGCGACACTCGTCCAGAACGCTTCCATTGTCTGACCGGACAGCGTGCGCCCGCTCTTGTCGGTCACCGTCACGCTGATCATCACCGGCACGTTTCGTCCGATTTCGGTGAAGACCTTCTGAATCGCGCTCAGGGCGGCCTTAGCGTTGAGCGTGTCGAAAATCGTCTCGACCATGAGCACATCGACACCGCCCTCGATGAGACCCCGCACCTGCTGCATGTAAGCGCGCTCGACTTCGTCCCAGGTCGTGGCGCGGAACGCCGGATTGTTCACGTCGGGCGAAATGCTCAAAGTGCGGTTGGTCGGCCCGATCGCGCCCGCGACGAACCGCGGCTTGTCCGGAGTCATTTCACTGTACTTGTCCGCAGCGCGGCGAGCCAGCTGCGCAGCTTTGACGTTCAGTTCGTCGACAATCGACTCCAGGTGGTAATCCGCCTGGGCGATCGTCGTGCCGCTGAACGTGTTGGTCTCGATGATGTCCGAACCGGCATCGAGATACTCTTCGTGGGCACGGACGACGAGCTCCGGGTTCGACAACACGAGCACGTCGTGGTTGCCCTTGAGCTCATCGGAGTGATTCGCCAGCGGCCCGGCGCGGTAGTGAGACTCGTCTAACTTGTAGGTTTGAAATTGGGTGCCCATCGCACCGTCAAGAACGAGAATGCGCTGCTGCGCGAGCCGATTGAGGGTCTCAAGAATGGTCATAGATACGTTGCCTAGCTGTTTGCAGGTTGATGAGCGAATGCCGTAACGACTTCGAAATGAGGCGAGCGCCGCTCGCGTGAGGTGCGGTCGCATTGATCGACAAGGAGGTTGGCGTCGGTAAGAAGCTGGCGTAGTTGGCGCCGGCCAAAGCCGGCGTTGACGTGACCATACGCGTCCGTCACGGATTGGTGCCGATGGCGGTACAGGGTCACCACGACGAGTGTGCCGCCGGGCGCCAAGACCCTCGCAGCTTCCTTTACCGCGCGCTCCGGATAGTCGGAGTACTGCAGGGAATTGAACAGGAGTACCTGATCGAACGCTCCTCTGGGAAACGGCAACTCGTGCATGTCGCCCAGCGCGAACTCCACGTTTGGGTAGCGCGCCAACCGCTTCTTCGCGGCGTCCAGCACCCTGTCGCTGCGATCGAGCAGAGTGACCCGTTCTGCAACCGGTAGCAGCAGCTCACTGGTCGCGCCGTCGCCCGCTCCGACATCGAGAACGCGCCCCAGCCTGAGCAGTCCGAGCAGACCGCGCGCGGTGGCTTCCCATGTTCGGCCGGGTGAGTAATGACGCTCCATGGCGCCAGCGATCGCATCCGGCCAATTGCCTCGGTCGGAGCGCGCTTTCAGCAGCTCGGCGCAGCGTCGACGGTCGCCTTCTAATACGGCGTCGTCGACGTCTTCGGAGATCAGCGACCATAGGCGCTTAGCCGCGCCGGGCATCGCCTCCTCGTTCAGCGTGTAGTAGCGCGAGGCGCGGTGCTTGCGATCGCGGAGCAACCCAGCATCCCGCAGTCGTCCGAGGTGTGTCGACACGCGGCTCTGCGACAGCTGCGTCACGTCTACCAGCTCCGCGACCGTCAACTCCTCGCGCGCCAGCAACGCGAGCAGACGCACGCGATTACCATCACCCACGAGGTGCAGCAGGCTCACGGTCGACTCAAGATTCACCCCACGACTATATCATCCGTCTATGCGGATACAAGGATATCCGCAATCCGTTCACCGTAACCAACTGTAAGGATTATTGTTTCAGCCAGCGGCCAAAGCCGCTGTAGACTGTGATGATGGAGCCACCGCCGATCGACCGCTCGGACGGGAACTCTCAAGTCTGGCTCCGGGCAGACAGCATTCTGTACGTGCGCGTGTGGCAGCGGCCTGACCTCAGCGTCGGCGAAGGCGCTCGGCTCGGAGCGCTGATGGCGGCTGAGGTTGCGCGCAGAGAACGCCAAGCCTCCGGACTACTCTTCGATGCACGCGAAGCCCCGGTGGTGACGGGGCCCAAAACGCAAGGTGCGATCTCCGGCATGCTGTCCCACTACACCGACGCATCGAAGCCCGTCGCGATCCTGTGCGCGGACGAGCCGGTGCAGCTCGTGCAGATGTCGCGACTGGTCAAGATCGCCGGTCCGCTCGGCGTTTGCAGCAAAGATGCCGACGAAGTTGAGAACCATTTGCTTCAAGCCTTGATCGGGTAGCCTGAGCACCAGATGAGCACTCCACGCGCTACGTTACTTGTCATGGCCAAGATGGCGCTCAGCGATGGCGTCATCGCGGAAGAGGAACGTCAACGCTGAAGTCCACGCCAGCGTCACGTATGTCGACGGCACGTTGCTGCACCTCTGG
>JAUIKB010000769.1 GCA_030430975.1 Polyangia bacterium | reverse complement strand
GACCGTACGGCGACCCTCCGACGACGGCGGCACGGCCGATTTGTCATTCTGGCAGGGCAGCGGCACTGTGACCTCAAACCGAGGTCAGAATGACGCACTCGCCGTGCCTGTTCGTCGACAAATGTCCAAAAACGCCGCTGTTTGGGCTGTTCTTGTTGGGGGCACACGTCTTGCAACACCTGTTCGCATGGTGACTCGACGCCCTCGCTTCCGTGTTCGTCCGACCCGTGGCGCCGCCCAACGCGGCGTGACCAAGCTCGAAGCCCTGCTCGCCGTCGCCGGGCTAGCGGTGCTCGGCACGATCGGTTTTGCGGTCACGTCCGGAGAGGACAGCGCCGAGGCAGAACGTGCCGCGCAGAAACAAGCCGCGACGATTCAAGCAGCGGTCGAAGCCTGGCAGAGCGATCACGCTCGCGGCTGCCCGAGTCTTTCTGAACTCATCCGAAAGCACCACCTCGACCGCGACGCGCGCACGGACGACCCGTGGGGCAACCGCTACCGGGTGCAGTGCCGCGATGGGATCTCTGTTATCTCACCTGGTAAAGACAAGAAGCCGGGGACCAAAGACGACATTCGCGTCTCTCGGAGCCGCTCCTAAGCGACCCGCCGATTCGTTCGGTTCCCGCGCCGGGTCTGATACCCTCGCCCACGTGCGGCTCGCGATTGCGACTTCCATCCTGCTGGCGGCATGCGGCGGTGCGACCGCGCCAAGCAAACCGACCGCTACCGCAAGCTCGCCGCCCCGAAGTTCCGCGCCGGTCGCGGCCGCTACGAGCGCTGCGCCGACCGTCGCTCCTCCCCCAACGTGCGAGCCGCTAGAGGTCATCGTGCCTGAGGCGCCGGACGGACCGGTGCCCGCACCGCTGCCCGACTTTGAAGACGCGGCCGGCAATCTTCGGCCTTTCTACAGCGCGCTCGCCGAAATGCAGCGCGGCTCGCGAACCGCGCCGGTGCGCATCGCGTTCTACGGCGACTCGAACCACACGCTAGACGGCATCAGCGGCGGCATGCGCGACGTCATACAAGCGCAGCTCGGCGATGCCGGTCACGGCTTCATCGGATTTGGATCGCCGTGGCGCGGCTACCGGCATCAGGGCGTTAAGCGCTCCGTCGTCGGCCACTACGAAACGTTCATTTACACCCGCGGCGCGAAACCCCGCAGCGGCGGCTTCGGACTCGCCGGCATGGCCGCGCTCGGCGGTGAACTCAACGCGCGCCATGTGTTTCGCCTTGACCCGGCGCAGCCCCCTCGGCGCTTCACCGTGTACTACCTCGCCGCGCCGAAAGCCGGGACGTTCGCGATCCGCAGCGGTCGACAAACCCTCGCCACACAGTCGGCTACCGCTGAAGCTCCGGAGTTTCGCCACGTCGCGGCCGACCTACCTACCGATTCGACGTCCGTATCCGTCCACAACACGGGCAAAGGTCCCATCCACTTTTACGGTGGGTTCATCGAGCGCACGACCTCCGGCGTCGTTGTGGATTCGTTCGGCGTCACCGGCGCCACCTGGTTCAGGCTCACGTCGATCCACGATCGTTTCACGCAGGCGATGCTCACACGACGCAACTACGATCTCGTCCTGTTCCAAGTAGGAACCAACTTCTGGAAGGCGGAGGCGAATCCCGCGCGCGCCGCCGAAGTCATCGCGCGGCATCGCGAGGCGAATCCAGGCGTTCCGATCGCGCTGATCTCGCCTCCCGATCACGTCACGAGCAAGCGTGCCGGTCACTCCGATCCACGCGTCGTGAAAGTCGTGGCGCAACTCCGCCAGATCGCCAAGACCGCTGGCGTCGCGTTCTGGGACTTTCGGGCGGCCATGGGCGGCGATGCCTCGATGCGTACCTTCTACTTCAAAGGCCTGGCCGCCAAAGACCTGTATCACTTCGCTCCCCGAGCCGCGGCGCTGATGGGGCGCCGACTCGGCGTTGCCGTGCTGCGCGCGTATCGTGACGGGTTGAAGCGGGACCCCGAGATCGGCTGCCCAACGTCGCCCTAGAGCCGTAGAAATCTAGAGCCGGGCCCGCCGCTCGACGGGCGGCGGTATCTCGGACTCGACGTGCGCGTCACCGTCGTCGTCGACCCGTACTCGGCGTTTCGGTGTCGACCATTGTCCGGACACGCGCACCGGGCGCGCCGATTCCGGTTCGTCGTAACTCGCGGCCGCATTCGTGCGGTAGATCAGGCGCGACGAGCGCCACTTCAGCGAGCGGTTCACCTGGCGACCGAATCGCTTCACGGCGCGAGGCCAGCCGCGCGCTTTGGGGCCGACCGCGACCGACGCCACCCACAGCACGGGCGGCAGCACGACCGCGGTGATTACCCACACCAGCAGTCGAAGCAAACTGAGCAACACGACTCCAGCCTCGGCCAGCAGCGTCGGCGCCGGCCGCGACTCCGGACTCCGCTCGTCATCGCTCGTCGCGTCCGAGCGAACGCGTTCACGGTAGCCTGTCGACGCCTGCTGCCGATCCCGCGCGCTGCTCAGTATCGGGTTCAGCTGATCGGCGACCCGCGGACTGCGCACATCCGGATCGGCGCGCAGCATCGCGGTCAGGGCGGCGACCAGTCCCTCGGAGTGGCGACCCTTCAGCGTTTCCGCAACGTCGATCTCTAGCCCGCGATGCGGCAGTAGCTCCGGTTCCACATCGGTCAGCATGTGCAGCGCAGTAGCGGCGACACCGTACACGTCACTCGTCGGCAAGGCGCGCCCCTGGAACTGCTCCGGCGCCATGTAGCCGTAAGTGCCGACCACGGTCGAGCCACCCTCCGGTTTGAGTTGGTCGCGAACACTGCCAAAGTCGACGAGCGCGTACGATCCGTCCGGCCTGCGGATAACATTCCGGGGACTGATATCGCGATGGATAACCGCGGGGCTGCGCCCATGCAGATAGTCCAGCACCTCGGACATGTCCTGCATGAAGCGCAGAGCGTCCCGTTCGGTCAGCGTGGCACGTTGTTTCCGCAGATCGGCGATGGTCGTCCCGTCGACCTTCTCCATCACGAGATAGAGCGAGCCGTCTTCCTCGAAATGGTCGACGTACGAAGGAAGCGCCTGGTGCTGCAGCCCGCGCAGGACGAGCGCTTCGCGCTCCGCAAGCTCGACCTCTTTCCAGCTGCGGCGACCGCGCACCTGGAAACGCTTCACGGCGACGGGCTGACCATCGCGCTTGTCGATCGCGTCCAGCGTGACACCTTGGCCGCCCTCTCCCAGCACGCCGACGATAGCGTAACGACCCACCTTCAGCGTCTCCACGTCCACAGCCGGCCCAACATAACCACGCTCCAGCGCTCCGCCGCGGATTTCGGACAGTCTCTCGCTATGACAGGCAACGTCCTCGGGCCGGGCAGACCGTGTGCCATGATCGCGCCGTGCCTATCGACGATCTCCTGAAGATCGCGCCGTGGATCGCGACGGTCGTCGTCACGACCTGCGTGCTGTGGCTGGCACAACGTCTGACCACGCGGCTGCAGCGGCGGCTCCAGGCTTGGCGTGCCGCCCGCGGCGAATCACGGGCCGCCCGCCTGCTGCGCCGCGCCGGCTACACCATCGAGCATGAGCAGCATACGCTCACCTGGCCGGTTTCCGTCGGCACCGATACCCTGGAGATCCGCCTGCGCGCCGACTACGTCGTGTCCCGTAACACCAAGCGGTTCGTCGCCGAGGTCAAGACGGGCCGCCACGTCGTATCGGTTCGCCACGGCCCGACCCGACGTCAACTGCTCGAGTACCGCCTCGCCTTCGCCGTCGACGGGGTGCTGCTCGTGAACGCCAGCGCCGGCACCATCGAACGGGTCGAGTTCCCGGCTTTGTACCCCGGCCCGATCGCGTGAATTTCACGACGTTTTTCCG
>JAUIKB010000768.1 GCA_030430975.1 Polyangia bacterium | reverse complement strand
GGTCCGATGAAACCGTCGATGTCCACCGCCTCCCCCGCCGCGGGGTCAGCAGCCAGGATGGCGCCCATGGCCGCCGGGGTAAGGACGTGGTTGCAGAATACGGAGAAGTTACCCAGGCCGGTACGACTCGCTTCCAGGATGCCCAGGGCGGTGGGTGGCGTGGTGGTCATGCGGTATGGCGAAAATCCACGTGTGGTCATCGACCGAGTCAAACGGGTAACCGGCCTGCCGGTCGCTTCGCACCTGACTTGTGTCGGAGCGACAGTCGAGCGACTAAGAGACTACTTACAGGAAGCGACGCGGCGTGAAGTGGATCCTGGGCGGGACGGTATTGTGCGCCGGCCTTGCGCTGCTGCCTCAGATTCTCGCGGCGCGGGGTGACGACGCGACGAATAGTGGCGAGGGGGCGGCAGCGCGCTCAAGCGATACGCGCTCCTACCGAATCGAAGGAATGAGCTGCGCGGGATGTGTTGACCACATCAAGCAGGCCATCAACGCGATACCCGGTGTCACCGCCGTTCGCGTATCGTATCGCGAACGCGGTGCGACAGTCATCGCAGACGCAGGTGTTCAGAATCTAGACACTCAGATTGCACGAGCGGTTGAGACGCTCGGCCTCACGGCGACCCGAACCAAGGCAAACGGCGATGAACACTAACCACCAGGCCTATTTGGGATGTGCCTTCCTGCTCCTGACGGCATGCGGCTCATCCGCAGAACCAGACGTGTCGCCGGATCCGTCGAGCGGCTATGCGGCGCCGCCGTACGGAACGGCGGTGGGCGAAACCATAGCGAACCTGAAGTTCACCGGCTTCGCGCCCACAGACTACAACTGCACGCCGAATGCGCAGCTCAAGCCCGACCTGGCCAAGCCGGCGACGATTACGCTCCGGGACTGGCGTGACGGCGCGACGCAATGCGCGATGGTACGTCGCCGCTTATTGTGGCTCTTCATCACGGGCGGGTGGTGAGCGCCGTGCGGGACGGAGCTGGTCGAGCTCCAGAAGAAGCTTCAAACAGGAGAACTGGACGATCGGGTAGCTTTCCAGCTCGTGCTCGTGGATTCGGGAATTCTCCGAGACCCCGCGACACCGGACTACCTGGCCACGTACGTGAAAGAGCTGGGCGTTGACATGGTGTCAACGGTTGATCCTGAATTCTCCACCGCTCAATACTTCCCAAACGGTGGGCTTCCGATGCAGCTGCTGGTCTCTCTGCCTGACATGAAAATCGTGCTGGCGGAAGCCGGGCCTGCAAACATCGTCGATGCGGCCTTGGCCGAGCACCTCGAATAGTGTCGTCGGGCCAGGACGGACATCGACAATACAAGGAGGCCGAATGACAGTTGTTTGCGAACCGCCCACCGAAAGCCGGGAACGGGTTGCCGAGTGGGTTGATGCGATGAAGTTTGTGCCGGAACTCGACGATCGGGCCGAGGCATTGAGTCTCTTGGCAAGTCGTACGAGGTTGCGCATGCTGTTTGTTATTCACCACATGGGAAAGGTGTGCGTGTGCGATCTTGCCGAGATACTGGGCGTTTCCCAATCGGCTGCGAGTCAGCATTTAGCGAAATTCAGGGCGTACCGCTGGGTCACGAGCGAGCGCGATGGCCAGACGCTGTATTACGCTCTAGCGGAGTCGGACGACGTAGCGTGGGCCGTTCAGGCAGGGCTCGCCGGCACACGCCCGCCGGAGTTCGACTCCGAGGGTTGACTAAACCGACAGCAGCTGACGAATCGTCCCGCTCGCATCGCTTCCGTCGTCGCATTTGGCCGCCCAGGCACTTGGGGTCGCATCGTAGCGTGCGTCGTGAATCGAGGTGCTCGCCCCAAGCGCCAGCAGATGCTCAACCATGCGCGCTTTGCGAAACATGATGGCGAGGTGTAGCCCCGTGATCTCGGCGTGGGGTCTTGCGTCAACCGCCACACCACGCTCGATCAGCCACGAGACGACGCCACGCCGGCCGTTGGCGGCGGCGAACACGAGGGCTTCCGCCCGCACCTGCGCCGGATCGTCGCGCGTCTCGGTCACGATCGGCCAGCCGACATCCGCTAAATTCGGCCGATAGGAACCCGGTGGCTTCAACAGCGCGCCGTCCGGATCAAACCATGACTTCACGACGTCGAGTTGACCTGAGGAGGCGGCGAGCCAAAGCGTCGGACGATGGTACCCAGTTTCAATCAGCGCATCTGCAGCATCGCTCGACCCGTGATAGGCAGCCGACTCGAGTGGAGTGATGTCTGCGTCGGCGCGCGCTGCGGGGTCCGCGCCTGCCGCCAGTAGCTGGCGAACCATGTCGGCGCGATTCCAGCACGCCGCCAGATTGAGGGCACGGTCGAGATGAGCCCCCGCGGCGATCAACACGGATATCACGTCGCGGGATACCGACGCTATGCCTGGCTGAGCCGCGAGCTCCACCATTGTGTCACCGCGCGCAGCGAAGTGGACGATGCCCGGGTCGGCTAGGATGGCCTTCTCAAGAGCCTGACTGTCGTTTTCAAAGAAGGCGTTGAGCGCAGGTTGGAGTCGGGTGAGTTCGTCGCTAGCCATCCAGACGAGGGTTATGACACGGCGCCCCGGTCTTGTCGTCGCGCGGCTGTACCCGCGCGAGTCGGCGACGGCGCGGTCAGCCACCGCGAAGGTGTCGTCAGCGGCACCGATGACGATGCGTTCATCAAACCGTGATCATTGCCGGTACGGCGTCCGGTAGATACGTTAGGTCCAAGGCGCCTTCAGCCCAGCGTCCAGATCTCGCGACCGGTCTTTAGGCGCTTGCGCTTGATCGAAAACTCTTCCGCGCCTTCGACCTCAGCGATCGACCGTAGCTCCGCCAGGTCCGCGTCGCTGCCGTCGCAGAAGCCGATGCACTGGGTCGTTTGAGCGCTGACCAGCTGCACCTGAAAGCCGCCTTTGTCCCACTTGGTCTGAGTCGCGTTGTCGTGCTTATGAATCATCCGGCGCAGCCTATATCGCGTTCACGCCAGCTGCGGTCATTAACTGTCACAGAGATGCTCTCTGCAGCCATCCGACACGCTAGCCGCGGCGTGGTGGCCCACGGGTTGTTCCGTCGTTTGACGCCAAAAAAGAAACAGCCGCTGGCTTCGGAAATCAGGCGAAATCGCAGGCGACCCTGGGCAGTTCGTCCTCGCTGGTTGGCTGCTCGAGGTACCTAGTACAAGCAAGCCCGTGAGCACGCTGCCCGCGCCGCGGTTTCGAGGTACCGTTACCTGTGCGGACAGCGGCTTTACCCATTCTCCTCGCTCTACTATCCGGATGCGAATCCCGTTCGGCGCCTGCTTCGGAAACCGGCCAGCACCGTCAGGCGGTCAACGTCTCTGAGTGGATCACCGCCGCCCGGGCACCGAACGGGATGGGCGACTCCGTAGCCGCACCGCTCACCAACGGAGACGTGCTCATCGCCGGCTCAGTGCTGTGGCGACTGGATGTGGTTCGCAACGCAACCTCCGACTTGGGTGGATTGAAGCAGCCGCGTCGCGGCCACTGCGTCGTCCCGCTTCGTGATGGCAGGGTGTTCATCGCAGGAGGCAGGTTCGGGGGGCAGATGCTCGACTCGACCGAGCTGTTCGACCCCGTGACCAACACCGTGTCCGACGGCCCCACGCTGGGGCGTGACGAGAGGCTCGATTATTGCGCGCGGATGGCGGACGGCCGCGTGCTCATTCTTGAAAGTTCGGCGTCCGGCGCGAATCACCTGGTGGAAATATTTGATCCGGCGACCGACTCGATGGTCGCGACCGCGCAGCCGCCCGCGGCAACGATCGTCGCCCCGGCGAGCGTGATGCTGCCCCACTCGTCCGGGAAGGTCGTCATCGTCGCTGGACCCCAGCCGCTGGTGTTCGACCCG
>JAUIKB010000767.1 GCA_030430975.1 Polyangia bacterium | reverse complement strand
GGCCTGATAGCGCGCCGGCGGAGCCGGCGGAGCTCCTTGATTTCGCCCAGCCCGCCGGTAGGATCGAGTCAAAGAAACACGAGAGCCCGATCCCGACTCCGGTCCCGGTCCCGGTCCCGGTCCCGATCCCGGTCCCCGACCCCGCCTATCGCGCCAGGCTCAGCCGATACAGCTGCGCGACGCATCGATCGACGCGTTCGGCCAACTCCATCGCGTTGGGTTCGGTAAGGTATCCGCACGCGCCGGCGATGCGCAATTGCACGACGAGTTCCCGCCCGGAGCACATGGCGACGTTCAGCTGGTTCGTGCGGTTTCCCTTGCGGTTATAAGCGCCTTCCGCGGCGTTCGACGCCGCCGATACCGCCGCGCGGCGCATCTGTCGAGCCAAGTCAGCGTCGTAACGCGCGATCCGTTTCGCCGCCTGAGCGACGTCCCGATTGAGGTTGATGAGTTCGTCGAAAACGCGAAGTTGTTTCATGACGACTCCCCACAGGCGGGTCGCAGGCGAACTCAAGGACGCGCTATCGAGCCGAGGAACGAGGCCTGATTCACCCAGCCCGCCGGTACGATCGAGTCAAAGAAGCACGAGAGCCCGGCCGGTGTGATGCCAGGACATCGCTTACACATTTAGTGCCAGGACATCGCTTACACATTTGGCGATGAGGGGATGTTCGACAGTGTTCCGTGCCTTGGAAAGAGCAACGGACAATGAGCATCAAACTGGAGCTAGTTAAGCGTTCCGAAGCGGGGGAGCCACTCAGCAGGCTGTGCCGCGAGTTCGGCATAAGCCGGACTACCGGGCACAAGTGGCTCAAGAGGTTTCGAGAGCGGGGCTACGACGGCCTGACGGAGCTGAGCCGCAGACCCAAGTCGGCTCCGTTGGCAGCGGCGGAGGACGTTGTAGTCGCCACGCTTGAAGTGCGGGATGAGCATCCAAGGTGGGGACCAGAAACGATCCACGGTGTGCTGAAGCGTCGCTTCGGGAGTCAGACTCCGTCGACGCGCACCATCGCTCGAATCCTGAAGCGCGCCAATCGCGTCCGAGCTCGGAAGCGGCGCGGCGCCAAGAACATTGTCGAGGACGCACCTTCGGTGGTCGCTACGGCGTGCAACGACGTATGGACCATCGACTTCAAGGGCTGGTGGCGTGCGCTCAACGGGGAGCGCTGCGAGCCCTTGACGGTCCGAGATGCCCACAGCCGAATGGTGCTGGGCTGCGTGCTGTGTTCGACACGTGGTGCGGACGTACGACGTGAAATGGAGCGACTTTTCCGCAGGTACGGTGTCCCCAAAGCGATTCAATGCGACAACGGAACACCGTTCGTCTGCGCGCGAGCCCCCGCCGGGCTGACGAAGCTATCTGCCTGGTGGGTGTCGCTCGGCATACAAATCATCAGGTCCCGACCTGGCTGCCCGCAGGACAACGGCGGACACGAGCGCATGCATCGAGAGATAGCTGAGGACGTTCAGGTTGCGCCCGCCCGGAGTGCGAAGGCTCAACAAGGGGTACTCGATAGGTGGCGGCAGACCTTCAACCGAGTACGACCTCACCGGGCTCTAAACGGCAAGACCCCTGCTGAAGTCTACGTTCGCTCAGGGACGCCGATGGTCGCTCGACCACCTATATACCCCGGGGAAAATATGCGACAGGCAAACGTTAGCCCGAGCGGAAGAATCTGTGTTGGTGGCGTGAAGTACTTCATCAGCGAATCCGTCGGAAACTTTGCCGTCGGACTCGAACCGATCGACGATTGGCACGCGCGGGTCTGGTTCTACGAACTAGAGCTGATGACGATCGAAGTCATTCACTGGGTTCCGGATGCGCACTTCGCGGCCGGAAAGCGTAAACGGAGCAAGCGCTAACGAAGCAACAAAGGCACACAATCTGTCAACGCCTACCCTGTCCAAGAGTGTAAGCGATGTGTTGTCCTGCACCGCGTCCCCACAGTTCCCGTCCCCGTCCTCGGCCCGGTGCCGTCCTCGGTGCCGTCCTCGGTGCCGTCCTCGGCCCCGGTCCTCGGCCCCGGTCCCGGTGCCGTCCTCGGCCCCGGTCCTCGGTCCCGGTCCTCGGTCCCGGTCCTCGGTCCCGGTCCTCGGTCCCGGTCCCGGTCCTCGGTCCCGGTCCCGTCCTCCGTCCCCTTACCGCGGTTTCCGCTTCTTCCGCTTCTTCCCCGACCGTTTCTCTTTCGTTACTGGCAAGAATCCGATCGGTCCGCCAATCGCGAGCGTGTCTTCGCGCATGCGTTCGCGCGCCAGATCCATGAAGCGCTGCTGACTGCGCACGGCGGGTGCGTTCTGTTTTCGTTCGACGCGCACGTAGCGTCCGTCGGGTCTAAGAAACCAGCCTTTCACGTTGTCGGCGCGCATCGTGTCGAGAATCTCGTTTTTGATGCGCTTACGTAGCTCGGGATCGAGAACGGGGAACATGACCTCAACTCGGCGGCGAAAGTTTCGAGGCATCCAGTCGGCGCTCGAGCAGAAGACTTCCGGTTCGTCGCCATTTGCAAAGTAGAAAATTCTGGCGTGTTCGAGGAAGCGGTCGATGACCGTGTGCACGCGAATGGTTTCGCTAACGCCCGGTACTCCGGGGCGCAGGCAGCAGATGCCACGCACCAGTAGGTCGATTTCGACTCCGGCCTGAGACGCAGCGTAAAGCGCGCGGATCGCATCGGCGTCGACTAGCGAGTTGAGTTTTGCCACGATGCGAGAAGGCTTTCCGTCGAGGGCAAGCTTGGTCTCGCGGTGAATGAGTCCGAGCACGGTTTCGTGTAAGCCAAGCGGTGCAACGACCATGTGGTTCCAGCGCGCGGGGGTGCTGTAGCCCGTGAGCAGGTTGAAAACGCTTGTCGCGTCCTCGCCGATGTCCTCGCGAGCCGTGAACAGCGAGATGTCTTCGTACAGCCGTGCTGTTTGCTGGTTGTAGTTTCCGGTGGCGAGGTGAACGTAGCGACGCAGTCCGTCACCTTCGCGGCGGACGACCAAGAGCACCTTTGCGTGGAGTTTGAGGCCCACCAAACCGTACATGACGTTGACGCCGCTGCGTTCCAGGGCGCGTGCCCATTGGATGTTGCTGGCCTCATCGAAGCGCGCTTTGAGCTCGACCAGCGCTGTGACTTGCTTGCCGGTTTCTGCAGCGCGCTGTAGCGCGCGAACGAGCGGGGATTCGCCGCCGGATCGGTAGAGCGTCTGCTTGATCGCCAGCACGTCGGGGTCCTCCGCCGCCTGCCACACGAAGTCGACGACCGCTTCAAACGACTCGTACGGGTGATGCAACATGACGTCGCCCTGACGCAGGATTTCGAACGGATCTTCGGCGTCCCGAAGCGGCGGTACGTAGTGCGGAGTGAAGGGTTCGTCGTAGTGCTCGCGGGCCGTTTGCCCCTGAGTGAGTTCGCCCATGTCGCCGATGTAGAGCGGTCCGTCTGCCGGATAGACATCCCGCTTTCTGATCAGGCGCAGCTCTTTGCACAGCCACGCCACCGCTCGAGGCGGCGCGTCTGCGCTCACGTCGAGCCGTACGGCTTCGCCGCGTTCACGCCGACGCAGCTCGGTTTGCATCGTCAGCAGGAGATCTTCGCCTTCGTCGTCGTCGATCTCGATGTCGAAGTTGCGGGTCACGCGGAACGCGTAAAGAGAATCGATTTTCATCGAAGGAAAAATCGATGCGGCGTGGCGCATGATGACGTCTTCGAGCGCGACAAAGCAGGCCCCCGTCTTGCTCTCGATCGGGATTAGGCGTGGTAGGCGCTGCGGAACCTGAACGAGGCCGAACTGCGCATCGCGGACGGCGCCGCCGGGCGCGAAGATGACGCCGACGTTGATGGCCTTGTTGCGAACGTGAGGAAACGGATGTGATGGATCGATCA
>JAUIKB010000766.1 GCA_030430975.1 Polyangia bacterium | reverse complement strand
CGTGGCCGAACGCCTGCACGACGGCCATGCCGGAAACCTGCTCGTTCATGGTGGCGTTCATGCGAGCGGTTTTTGCTCGGATCTCGCGGAACGCTTCGCGCGAACGGCGCCGCACCAAACCGACCAGGACGGCAACCGGTGGTGCCGCAGCGAACGCGATGAGCGCCAGTTTCCAGTCGATCAGGAGCATCAGTACAACGATGCCAACCAGCCGAAGCAGATCGCCGAATGCGCCCAGCGCACCCGACGCGAATAACTCCAAAATCGAATCGACGTCGTTCGTTACCCGCGTGACCAAACGACCTACAGGCGTCTTGTCAAAGAACCCAAGGCGCAACCCGTGCAGATGCTCAAACACCGCCGTGCGCAGATCGGCCATGGCTCGCGCGCCTACCACCTGAATCGCGTAGATCTGAACGAACCCCAATGCCTGCTCTACCAGCACGATCAGCGCGATCGCTAGGCCCCCCCGAAAGAGCACGCCCGCGTCGCCGGTCATCACGCCCTCATCGATCGCCTGGCGCATGATGAGCGGGCGCACGAGATTGCCCGCCGCGGTTAGCATCACGACGGCAAGCGCACCCCCGAGCATCAAACGATAGGGGCGTACAAACGGAAACAGTCGCTTGATCAGGCGCCAGTCGTAGCTCTTGCCGATCGCACCCTCCTCGTGGAACGCGCGCAGCACGGCCTCCGTTCGGGCTCGCCTCGGGTCGCCCAGTCCGGCGCGCTCTTCCTTCTCAGCCTGGCTCACTGCGCTGCGCTCCCCGCGACCAGGTCCGATCCGTCTTCGGAACCCAGGCGTGCTAGCTCGCCTTCGATGCGTTGTTCTTCAGCAAACGCTGAGTACAGCCCCGGCTGCTCCAGCAGCTCTTCGTGGGTTCCGGATTGGACGACCCGCCCCTCGTCTAAGACGACCACCTGATCACACCGCGCCGCAGCGCTCACGCGATGAGTGATCAGAATGACGCTTCGCTGCTTGAGCTGGCGGTCGATGGCCTCCAAAATCGCCTTTTCGGTGCGTCCGTCGACGGCACTGAGCGGATCGTCGAGCACCAGGATGCGGGGCTTGGATACGAGCGCGCGCGCGAGAGCCACGCGTTGCTTTTGCCCACCCGAAAGCTGAACTCCGCGTTCACCGACGACCGTGTCGAACCCATCGGGCAGCTCTTCGATCTCCCGCAGAACCTGCGCTTCTTCAGCGGCGCGCCGCACGATCTCATGCGCGTCCGCGCCGTCTGGATCTTCAAGGCAGTACCCGATGTTGCGCCCGACCGTCGTCGAGAACAGGAACGCATCCTGCTGGGCGTAACCAATGACGCTCCGCACGTGAGCGAGCGGCAGGTCGCAGACGTCCGTGCCGTCCAGGAAGATCGAGCCCCGAGGTCCTGGCTGCAGGCGGGGCAGCAGCACCGCAAGCGTGCTCTTGCCAGCGCCGGTCTTGCCGACGACCGCCAACGAGCCGCCTTCGGGGAGCCGAAAGCTAACGCCTTTCAATACCGGCTGCTCGTCGTAGCTAAAGCTGAGATCTCGAACCTCGAGCTCGCCGCGCGTGGTTTCGGGCGCCGGCAGCGGGCCGTCACCGATTCCGGGAACCGCGTCGAACACCTCCGCGAGTCTCGCGTAGCTGGCTCGACCGCGCTGGACCAGCGCCACCAAGAAGCCCAGAGCGATGAGCGGCCAGGTGAGCCGCGCCAGAGCTCGGTAGAACGCCAAAAAGCCGCCCGGCGTTAGCTCCTTGACCAGGATCAGGTGGCCACCGTACCAGAACACAATAACCACACCGATTGCAGTAATCGCCTGCATGATGGGCCCGAACGAGCCACGCAGCCGCGCCAGGGCTAGGCTCTTCTCCAAGTAGCGCTGGTTCTTCTCCTGAAACCGAGCCATCTCGGCTTTTTCAAGCGAGAATGACCTGACGACGCGCACGCCCGCGATGCTTGACTGCACTTCCGAACTCAACTGGCCGATCGCATCTTGATTGGCTCGGTTGCGGGTGTAGATGCGGCTTGAAAACGCCCGCGTCACCAACATCAGAAGCGGCAACGAAGCGAGCGACGCTAACGTCAGCTTGACAGAAATACTCAGAGTGACCGACAGCGCGCTGATCAGCGCGAAGAGCGTATTGATAACGTTGAGCACACCGAAGCCGAGTAGGGCGCGAACCTGCTGGAGGTCGCTTGTCATCCGGCTCATGATCTCGCCTGTGCTCATGCGTCCGTAAAACGCCGGCCCAAGCAGCTGGAGTCGAAAGAGAAGCGCCCGTCGAAGCTCGTATTCCGCTCGCCTGCCGGCGTTGAACACCGTCATTCGACTAAGTACGCGGATGCCAAACGCGGCCACCGCGACCAAGATCAGCAATCCGCCGAGCAATCCGGCCTGCGCAACGTCGCCCGCGATCGCCCCGTCGAACGCGCGCATGAGTCGCGTATCAAACCAGTACTGCGCGGCCTGGTACGCCGCCAATAGCACCAACCCCGCGCCATAGCTGGGCAAGTGCCTCCGGAATTGCCGGCCTAGCGAGATCGGGATCTTTGCCGAGTCGCTGAGTGTGGTTGAGGGAGAGCTCGACACCGATGCAGCTGCCTCTTAAAGCAATGGCCCCACGTTGGCCAGACCACAGCGGAAATACTCCGCCTCTAGCAGCGGCTAGCGCGGACTGAGGCGGGCAACGAGACCTTCGAGCCGTCGCAGCCCAAAGCGCTCGGCCGCCGTCAATCGAGCGGAATCGCCCTGCAAATACTCAACGTAGGCCTTGAGATGACGCGGCTGCGGATACGCGACCTTCGTTACCATTCCGTAGACGCCGTCGACCGTCTCCTGCGGCATCGTCGCACCACCGACCCGGAATACTTCGAACAATCGCTCCAACCACTCGCCCCGCCGAGCTGCCTCGGCGACGCGCAGTGCGTACGACGTGATTAGCTCGCGCTGCCGCTCGCTAACGAAGCCCCGTTGCGCCGCCACCGCCACCAGCTGCTGATCGAGCGCTGGTCCGAGGATGCGCTCAGCCTCCGCGACGTTCCCAAGTGAAAGCGCCTTGTCCACTACGGTCGCCAGCAGCTCGAGGGCGCGGGTGTCCGCGACCGGAAGCCGCGCGCGCATCGTGGTGGCGCCAGCCCGCCTCGTTCGCTCGGACTGGCGTGCCCCGGCCTGACGCACCGTCAGTCGACTGCTGCCGATCATCAGCACGTCGCCATCGCGGACCTGACACCGACCATCAACCGGCGTCTCGCCGACCATCACACCGTTGGCGCTGTTTAGGTCTTCGACCCACAGAACGCCGTCCGCGAACACGAGTTGTGCGTGTTCGCGCGAGACCAGCGGATCCTCATCGAGCACGATATCCGCCGACAGATTGCGGCCGATCACGCAGCGCCGCCCGACCGGGTAGTCGCGACCCGCCACGACGAGCCGATAGGCGCGGGCCGCTCCTGCCTTCACCACTTCGTCGTCGGGCGTCATGGGCACGGCAAGCGTAACACATTGCAGGATGGGTCGCCCACGCAGCCCCAACACGCCAAATACCCCATAGAATTAGCCCAATCGGTCGATGTCAAAATAGACCCACCGCGAAATGGAATGCACCGAAAGATTCCCACGGTCTTCGGTCGAGATTGATGCCGTAGTCGAGCGCCAGCGGACCGATTGGCGTGACGATTCGCAGCCCGCTTCCGGCGGCATACCGCAGCCTGAACGGATTGACCTGATCCACCTCAAGCCAGAGGTTCCCAGTATCCAAGAACATGGTGGTGTGCAGCGTATCGGTGATCGGCAACCGCAGCTCGGCACGCGGATTGATCATGATGTTCCCACCACGAAAAATAACTTCATTAAGCAGCCGCGCCCGTTCGTCGGGCGTCTCGCTCAGC
>JAUIKB010000765.1 GCA_030430975.1 Polyangia bacterium | reverse complement strand
GACTTCGGGCATGACCCATTCGCGTTTGCCCCAAACGCCGGACCCGTACGGCCAGCGGTTGACTCGATATCGCTGGTCGAACAGCTGCATCCACGCCGCACCGCTTCGGTCGCGCAGCGCGTCCATGTCGTGGGCGACCTGCAGCAAGCCTCCGCACGTGGGGCAGCTGTACATGGCCTCGGTGACCGGCCACTGCCCGGAGCAGCCGGAGAAACACTCGAATCTACAAGAATAAGTCACGGCGCGACTATAACGCGGTCCAGGTGGGTGGCGAGATCGAGCAAGATTTCGCGCGGCGCGACGGCCAATTCGGGCAGCGGCTGGATTTGGGCATGCGAAAAGTCGCTCGCCAACCGCCGCAGAACCTCCTCCGTCCGCCCCCGGGTCACGCGCTGAATCGAGCTGTAGTGCTCGGCGAGCTCAGCCAGTTCTGGGTGGCCAGCGACCCACGCCGGGTCGATCGCCGGTGCGTCGGTCGACAGCGCCGCACGGTTCAGGAGCACATGGCTAACGCTAACCGTTCGATTCGCGAGCTGCCGGCCGAGGTATTCGGCGTCCGCCACTGCAGCCCCTGTCAGTCCCGTCACGACCAAGTAGCGGGTCGAGGCGGACTGCATCCGCTGCTCAACTCGCCTGAGCAAAGCGACCCAGCGATCGCGAACCGGGAGAAGTTCCGCGAACAATGCCGAGACGTCGCTGATCGCTTCCGCACCGACCAGCGCACCGACCAATCGTTGCAAGCGGCGCCGACCCCAGGCGATGATGCCCGAGCGGGGCCGCTTGATGCCTGCCTTCGCGGTGACGGCAAGCCCCGCAACCCACTGAATCGTTCGCGCCTCGAGCATCTCCGCGAGCTTGGCTGGATAGTCCATGAACTGGAGCGCGTGGCGGGACGGCGCCGTGTCCAACACCACCGCGTCGTAGGCGCCGGAGCGCAACGCCTGATCAACAATCCCAGCGCAAACGACCTCGTGCATGCCTGGAATGGCGTCCGCCAATTCCAGGTACAGGCGGTTGTTCATGAACCTATCCGCGGCAACCGAGTCGTTCTCAAACAGCCACCTCGTGAATTGCTCGGTGGCCGCGCGAGAATCGGGCATCAGCGCGTGCACGGTCACGCCGCCAATCGGCACGACGACGGCGTCTTTGCCAAGCGTGATTCCCAGGGCGTCCGCCAGTCGCCTCGCAGGATCGACGGTCACCACCAGCACGCGCTTGCCTCGGCGAGCTAAAGCGATGCCAAGACCCGCCGACGTCGTGGTCTTTCCGACGCCGCCGCCTCCCACCACGACGTAGAGCGCCGGCTCGCTTGCCGCTATCACCTCGGCGACTCCAGCAGGTCGGCTACCTGAGACACGGAGGGATCCCGAGCGAACATCGGCAGGCGCACCTGGGCTACGTCATCGCCGATCTCGCGATACGCTTGCTGAGCCTCGGCATGAAGTTCGGCATCGCGCTGCGCCAGCAAGGCGATCGCCTGCAAGCGCGGGTCACTGGCCGCCATCGACCGCGCGGCGAGTGCCGTCGCCTCTGACACCTCACGGGGCACCCGATTGAAGACCAACAGTTCGGGATCGCGCTTCAGCTCCGTCTTGAGTCGATGGCACAACGCGCGCGTCTCACTGGCAACCACGGGTTCGACGGTCGACACCACGACCACGGCGCACCGCGCTGGGTCGACGACTTGTTCGCGTACTTTCCTGCTCACCTTCGCCGCAGGTCCGCGACGCAGGAAACGCTCGGCGGCTGCCGGCACGCGAAGCCAATCGAGTGCATGCCCGGTTGCGGGTAGGTCGACGATAACTCGTCCAGGAGCCACAGCCTCGGCGATCGCTCTGACCGCCTCGAGCGCGATCAGCTCACGCACAGCCGGCACAGCGCGCACAACGCGGCGCAGGGCGCGCTGGCGGAGAACCAATCGTGCAACCCTCCGACTCCCGATCATCGACGCGAGGGTCTGCGTAAGGGCCGACATGTGCTCGACGTGGTGCAGTTCGACTCCGGCAGCGGACCCCAGGGCGCGCTGCGCGCCATCGTTGTCGTCGAACTCAACCAACGCGACCCGAGCTTGGCGGCGCGACTCGAGTTCCGCCAGCGCCGCGGCGACCGTGCTCTTGCCTACGCCACCTTTGCCCGTAACGAAAACCACTCGTTGAGACGCACGAAAACCCATGAGGCGCTAAGGAGTCCGGCCGACAAAGGGCATTGGACTGGGCCATTTACGCGGGGTCGGCGGCCCACCGCAATTGCTAATGCGAAACGGACGATTCTTGACGCCGGCGGGGCGCGGCATGGCGTACGGTGACGCGGTATGCCGCAACCCTGGGCGCTAGCGATCGGTGACTCGAAAGCGTCGCCAAACAGACTCGTCGCGGGTTTGTCGACTCCCCTCAGGTTGGCGCTAGCGGCCCAGGCCGGGGGCGCGGTGGCGGTCCTCAGTAACGACTCTGTAGCGCCGTGCCTGGACGATGATCGCCTGCGAATTCCCGTGGTCACAGCTCGACAGCAGCAGCCTGACGCGCGCTGGGTTGTCGCGCCTGCGGATCTCGTCACCCACCGCAGCTATTTCGTCGAGCTCGCCCGCATCGATGCGGACCGCACTGGCGATCGCGACCTGCAACATGAGCCGTTCAGCTTCGACACACCGTACGGGTTCGATGCATTGCGCGCTGATTCTGCGCGTTCGGCGCGCCAAGCCGAACGCTTGTTGTTCCGTTCGCTGCGCAAGCCGCAGGACGGTTGGACCTCTCGATACCTCAACCGATACATCTCGCTGGCGATCTCACGCTGGCTGGTCAAGACGCCGTTGACCCCAAACCAGGTCTCGGTCGGCATTCTGGCCATCGGGCTGTGCGGCGCGTGGCTCGCGTCCAAGGGAACGTATTGGCCCACCGTTATCGGAGCGCTGCTGTTTCACGGTCAGAGCGTACTGGATGGGTGCGACGGTGAAATGAGTCGGGTCACGTATCGCGGCTCGCTCATGGGTGAGTGGTTGGATACCGTGGGCGACGATGTCACGAATTACGCATTCTTCGGCGCTGCCGCGATCGGTCTGTATCGGAACTCAGGCCAGATCATCTACGCGATCGCAGGCGCGATCGCGGTCGGCTGCGGCGTGCTGGCAAGCGCCATCGAGTATCGCTACCTAATCCGCATCGGGTCCGGCGACCTGCTCAAATACCCGCTGAGTCAGAGCACCAACGATGGCAGCGGGCTCATGGGCGCGATCGGGCCGCTCTTCAAACGGGACACATTCGTGTTTTTGACTTTCTTGAGCGCGGTCGCGGGCCTGCTGGGGCCGATGTTATTGGTGTTCGCAATCGGAGCGATCGGAGTACTAGCGAGCGTCCTGGCCACCGAGCGCAGAATGGCGAGATCAGGCGACGCGTGACGCGCGAGAGGTTCACCATCGCGGGTCTGGCGGCTTTGGCCATCCTGACGCAGGCGCCCGGCGCGTTCGCCGACGGCCCGCTGGGCGACGAGGGTCAGCCGCTGCGAACCAGCGACTTCACGGTCGACCTCACCCAGGGACCCGTTTTGCTCAGCAGCCGCGCGACAGGGCTGGCCGGGGCGTACGTTCCCATTTCGGAGGGGGTAGACGGCAACACGCTCAATGCAGCCGCACCGGCGGTGCGCTCGGCGTATTCGGCCGACCACGTCGACTACGACTGGGGGCTCGGGATAACGCTGCCGGCCTCCCTGAGCGGCAATGACTTTTACAACACCGGCAAGACAACCGACATTCAAAGCAGCGGGTTCGTTTTTCTCGCTCCGGCGTTTAACCTTCAGATCGGGCCCTGGGGCTTCGGCATCACCGCTGAGCTGCAGCAATTTGACCTGGACGGCGACGATCTACCTACGCAGCGCGACCTC
>JAUIKB010000764.1 GCA_030430975.1 Polyangia bacterium | reverse complement strand
TGGAGTGTCGAGTACATGGCGGCCGTAAACGCGGCGTAGGGGGAGCGCACGCGCTTGATGAACTTCATCGCTCGCGGCGGCGGCGCCGCTGTTACGACGCAGCCGTAGCGCACGTCGGGGTTGTCCTCGGTCGCAGCGTTGAACAGGTCCATCGCCTCGGGCATGATTTGGACGACTCCTCCCTGATCGACTTGCACTTTCGACAAGAACGCGAGCACTTCGCTCCGGCTGGAAGCGTCGATGTAGCGGAGCATCAAGTCGGTGAGACGCGAGAACAGCCGCGTGTCACCACCGAAGAGCCGATCCAGGTTGCCGATCGAAGCGAGCAGCCGTGAGAACACCGCCAGCGAAGGTTCACCGAGCGACAGGGACATCACCGTTAGCAGGCTAAGCGCGTACAAGACGCGGGTACCGGACACCGTTGCAAAGTAGCTGGCCAGCGGTGTCCCGTAGTGCGGCGTGTTGAGGCTCACGATGTTGCGCACCTGAGACGTCCACCGCATGAGCTCGGGCTCGTTGTCTAGACAGGTGGTCGGCGACAGCGCCAGGCGTGCGTCTAAACCACCGGTGGAGTGACCGACCAGTGAAATGACGGTGTCGCTCGACAGTTCGGAGCGAACGACCGCTTTGGCGAGCCTGCGGCTGCGATGACGGATCGACGAGGTTGGAGGTGCCGCTACGACGCTGGTCCGAAATGGCGTGCCGGCGTCTTCAAAGCGCTTTTCGAGCGCGAACCGCACGTGACCGAAGTAGTCGTAGCCGGCGAGCTCACCGAAACCGAACATGCCCGGGATAAGAAAGACGTGGTGTGGTTTAGACACGGTTCTGTTCCTACTCCGAGCCGCGAATCGTGTCGCCTGAGATCGTCCGTGTCAGCCCGCTCAGAGCTGCCCGGTCGTCTTCCATACTGCCATCTTGTGCTTCGGAGAACGCTAAGACAGGCCGACCGTTGGATGCGCGGACGTTGGCGACGCAGATCGCGCCGTGGGCGGTTCCAGTGGCGTGCAGCGCGGCGAGCGCGTCGCGCAGCCAAAGCGCCGCCGTTTCGTCGAGCGGTCCCGTCCAGGCGGGGAAGTGCTCAACCCACAAGGTGGACGTGGCGCGGTCGAGCTTGAGAGGCGTTGCGAGGCCGACGTGGCCCGCCGCAGCGAAGGCACGCGCGCGCCGCACGAGGGGTTCCGTAGAAGGTAGGACGCGGACTTCGCGCTTGAGCAGCGTGTCTGTGAAGGCATCGCCTGGCCCGCGCTCAAGCCGTTCCAGCACCGGCTGTTCAACCGGCGGCTGGCTGACGTGCTTCGGCAGCGCGGCCGGAACCGCTCGCGGCCAGCTAATGCTTTCGAGCAGCTCGATCGCTGCCACGGTGTCGACCGGCCGCTCGTCTTCAGGTCCCACCAGTCGCTGAGCGATGCCGATGTGCGCGGGCGTCAATTCATCGGACAAGAAGCTGGTGCGCACGCCGACGGGCGCGCCGGTAAGTGCGTGCCAAAGGATTGCGCCGGCGCCGTAGATATCACTTTTCAATGTGGCTTTGGCACCCGCCCGTTGCTCGGGCGCCATGTAGGCGAGCGTGCCAACGATCCCCGCGGTTACAGTGCGCGCGGCGTCGCTGACGTGCGCGGTGCCAAAGTCCGCAAGGTATGCGCCGCCGGCCTCGTCCAGAAGCACGTTGGCGGGTTTGATGTCCCTGTGCAGCATGCCGCGCCGGTGCGCCTCGCCCAGCGCTGACAGGACTCGTCTGACGATCTCGACGGCGCGGGCCGGGGAGAGGGCCTCGCGCTCGAGCAGCCGACCTAAGCAGCCGCCGACCATCCAAGGCAGGACGACGGCGGGGCCGCTGGGCAGGTAGTGCAACAGCGGTACGATCGCGGGATGCCTAAGCTGTCCCAGAGCGCGCGCCTCGCGTTCAAATCGCACCAGCGCGTCGCGGCCCGCCTCTTGCAGCGAAGAGGCGGCGAACACTTTGACCGCGACATCGTTGCCGGTGATTCGATCCCTTGCGCGGTATACACGGGCCGTCGGGGTCTTCGCGATTTCGGCTGCTATGACAAAGCGACCGAAAAGAACACGCTCGACGTCCGATTGCGCTGCGTCGGTGGCAGTGGCAGTGGCGGTGGCGGTGGGTTCAACACCCAGACGTGACATCTCAGCATCGATTGCCAGGGCAGCCTGATCGAGATCGAGCGCGCGCAACGCTGAGAGCAGTGGAGGTAGTGCTCGACCTCGCAGCGGGTTGTCTGGGGTGATCTTCTGCAGGTGACGTAGTGCGGGTTCGGCTCGTCCGTGATCCAACAGCAGCGTAGCCAGTTCGATCCTGACCTCGTCGTGAGCAGGATCGGTGCGGAGCAGCCGCTCGAAGCAGCGTGAAGCATCACGCGGTTCGTCCGCGGCACGAAACGCTCGGCCTGCCGCCAGCAAGTCGCCTGCGAGTTCGAACTGGGGCGCCGCAGCGGCGGGGTCTTCGAGGCGCAAGTACACATTGGCGGCGATGCGGTGGAAGCCCAAGGACGCCGCGTCCAAGGCGCCGTCGCGTGCGGCGGCAGGCGACGCGGTAGCGCCGATGACGATTTCTTCAACGATGGATGCGTCTTGGACGCGGCCCGCGAGGATGAGTGCGCGCGCGTGAAGCTGAGCTTTCAGCGCCGCTCTGGCGGCAGCACCATAGTCGCAAGCCTTTTCCCACAGCTCACTGGCTCGTGCGAGGTCGCCGCGCGTTTCATACGCTAACGCGGCGCCTTCGAAGTCACCTGCGGACTCGCGTTCTTCTGCATCGCTGGGAAGAGCCACGCGCTGCTGGCGTGGCTACGGGAGAAGCTTGACCGGTGTTTCGGTGCGGAAGTCGAATCGAACGTGTCCGTCGTCGAACGCATCGGTGTTGAGCCGCTGGGCACGAACGCGTCCGACGCTGAGTCGCCCCGGCTGCTCGGTGATGCTCGGCGGCATCGCGTCGAGAGGTATGGTGCCGACGCCTTCGGAGTCGCGGAACGAACACGTGACCCTCGCACCTGAGCTGTTGAACGCGAGGCGCGCGTAGACGAGGTCGCTACCGACGGTCCACGTCAGGTCGATCGGGTCGCCGATCGCCAGCTCGTCGACATCCGCCATCGGACTGCCGTTAACGGTCACCGAGTCGAGCTCACGGGGAGCTTGGGTCGTGGCGCTAAACTCAGGCACTGAGCCACCGGTCGTTTCGATTCGGTACGATTGCCCGGCAGGCAACGGACCGCTTGAGCGATCGACGCTCGTGTACACGATGCCCGAAACGAGGTCTGTCACGGATGGGAACGCCCGTGGGGCGAGGGTGGCCTGATGTGAACCTGCCTGGACGGACACCTCGCCGGCGTCGATCAACTCGACTCGGCTGAGGCTGGCCAAGGGCCGGCTTGGGCGCTGTCCCGTTTCGGTGACGCAGGTGCCGGCGGCGGGAAGCGTATCGTCGACGCCCGCGAGCTCCAGGCCGCGCTCGACGCGCATATTGGCGGGCACGAACACGAAGCGCGCGATGGCTTCGGCGCTTGCTTCCGCATCGCCCGCCTGGCGCAGCCGGCTAACCGACAGGTGCGCCTGGGTTGTCCCGTCTCGCTCCGACTCCTCGGCGACGTCGACCGTTGCCGAGCACGCCGACGCCGTGACGGCGACGGCGGCGATCGCGAACGAACGTGCGGAAGACGGATACATCTTCATGAAAACGTAAGATGCCTATACGCAGCGGGCAACCGCGCTCTCAGGTTTAGGGCTCAAGTGGTTGAAATAACAAAACAAATTAATGTGATCGCGCTAGAAAGTGGTGCGTAGAGCCGCGGCGGGTGTCAGCACGAGGCCGCTGGTCCGTAGCGACAGCGTGTTCTGGCCGCCGGCGGCGATGTCGACGTCGCCGTC
>JAUIKB010000763.1 GCA_030430975.1 Polyangia bacterium | reverse complement strand
AAAAGGAACAAAAGCAGGTCAGTCTGCTGAGCGCACCAAAGGTCAAACTCGCCAAGAAGCTGATCTTCTACGGCGCGCGGCACTACTTTCGAGGTCGCTACGGTCAGGTGCAGAGCAACCAGAAGATCGGCGTCTATCTCGACATCCAAAACTCCAAAGCGAATGGTCTTGGCATCCCCCTGCCCAAAGGGGTGGTCCGTGTCTACAAAGCTGACAAGAGCGGCGCGAAGCAGTTCATCGGCGAGGACTCGATCGACCACACGCCTCGGGATGAGAAAATCCGCATCAAGATGGGCGATGCGTTCGACGTGGTCGGGAGTCGCAAACAACTCAAGTGGACGACGCTCGGACGCTGCCAGAGCGAAAGCACCTGGGAAGTCGAGGTACGGAACCACAAGGATGAGGCGGCCACCGTGGAGTTGTTCGAGCCGGCGGGAGGCGACTGGAAGGTCGTGCAGAGCAACGTGCCCCACAAGAAGCACGACGCCCATACCTTCTCGTTCACAGTCAAGGTGCCCAAGAACAGCAAGCGCAAGGTGACCTACCGGGTCCGCGTACGCTGGTGTTGACGGTCTGGAGCGGCGCTACAGCTCGGCGCTTGCGAAAGCCTCGTGCATCGTTCCGTCGCGTTCGACTACGAGCTTCAACACCATCTTCCATTCATCGCCTGACCGTCGAAACTGGAGCAGGCCGCAGTTTAGATCCGTGACGGGGTTGGTTTGGGTGGCGCCAACGCCCTTTAGTAGCCGCACATCACACGCGCCGTTTAGGCAGTCTGGGCTGACCTCCGACAGCAAGCGAGGCGGATACTTCGCCAGCCATTGCGTCATCGGAGACTCCGAATTCGACACAGGGCTCGACACGAGCTGCCACACGCTTGGCACGCCGTCCTCGAACCGATACTCGGCGGCGACGCCAACGTGGACGTCCCCGCCGACGAGCACCAGTTTCTGTTTCGGGTTCTTTTGCTGGTGATCGTGAAACAGCGCCAGAAGCCGGTCACGGCTTGAACGCGCAGGCGCGTTCGACCAGCGGTCCGCCGCGTCGCTTTCGTCGCCCATCAGCTTTGCGCCTGCCGTAGCGAGCCAATCCGGAACGTGAACGAGCGGCACGCTGAGCACGACGAACACCACGGCCTTCCCCGCGTACTGGCGGAGAAAGTCTTCCAAGCGTGCGAACTGAGCGTCGCTGTAGAAATGGATCGTCTCGCCGTCGTTGTACTTTTCCGACCTGAGGTCCATGACGAACCCGGCCACGGGTCCGTATTCGAGCTGGTAGTCGAACGATTCCGGGCGCCGCTCGGCCTGGATGACTCGACAGCCTTGAAAGTCCCAGTATGCATCGCAAGCACCGTCTTTGATCGCCGCAAAAGCTTGGCCGCCGTGCGCCTCCCCACTGCCGAAGTTATCGACGATCTCGTGGTCATCCAGAATCGGATAGCTGGCAAAATGGCCCTGCAGCTGGTGAAATTCACCCGCCGACCAGAACACACGATAGCGTTGGTGATACAGCTCTCTGATTTCCGTACGGGTACACTCAGAAATATCCGCGCGGCCGGCGGGCGCAACGCTCCGAAAGTGTCCTACTTCGAACAACGAGCGATCCCTAGGCAGGTCGGAGTAAACCTGATCGCCCACCAGCAGCAGGCGTTTCACGCGTTGATCGTCTAGGTATTCGTCGAGCGCGCGCAGCAGCCGCCCGGCGTGAGTGTCGACCTGCCCGTTCTGACCGAACGGCTGATGGCAGCTCATGACGGCGAAGCTGAAGCGATCCGGGCAGTCGGCATCCGAAAGCGGCGCTGTCTCAAACCTGGCCATCGGGAACTCGACGCCAGCCGCATCGACGAACGTTGCGGTGTAGCGCATCGCCGGAGCCAGGGGCTCCGCGTCGTCAGTCGGGTACTGCAAAACCGCCGTGCCACCGGCGGTCTCGTCAAAGCGAACATCGCCGGTCCACTCGAGCGGTTCCGCCCCGTCAGCAGCGCGTAGAGTCAGCCGACCTGCACCCGTGGCGCCTCCATGCAGCCACATCCGCACCGACCCGCTGTCGACGCGTCCCACCGCGATCGACCGCTGAATCGGCTCTGAAGCGAATTCGCCCACGGCCAGACGCTAGTAGCCGCGCTAGCGGGCCGCCAATCCTGGTTTTCTATAACACCGCTCAACCCGGCGACAGCGCTGTGAATCCGGCGTTTCAGCCCTCATTGCGCGTCACCAGAGACATCGTCCGTGACCCCCTGGGACTCCAGTTGCGCACGTGCCCGCCGCCCAACCAGGATCACGACCGCGAACGTCGCCGCCAGGCCGGCAATAAACAGTACCCACTGGGCGGCCGACCACGACCCACCCTGGCTTGCCTGACCGCCGGCGGCCCCCAGGTAGACGTAGGCTAGCGCGCCGGGTGCCATTCCGACGACGCTGGCAACGACATACGGCACGAACCGGACGCTGGTAACTCCGTAGAAATAGTTCTGGAGCGTAAACGGAACGAGCGGACTCAGCCTCAAGAGGCCGACGATCTTCCAACCGTCCTGCTCGATCGCCCGATCGATAGCAGCAAACTTCGGGCGCGACTTGATCGCGCGCTCGACAGTGGCGCGCGCGACATAGCGGCCGATCAGAAACGCAAAGACAGCGCCGGTCGACGCCCCGCCAAGGACCACCACGAACCCCACGCCGACGCCGAACAGATAGCCCGCTCCGAGGGTGAGCACCGAACCGGGCACCAGCATGACCGTTCCCAGGGCGTATGCGGCGGCGTACAGAATCGGTCCAAAAGCGCCTCGGTCCGCAAACCAGCCGCGACTGGCATCGAGCCACTGGCGGAGCGGAACGAAGTACCAAAGCACTAAGAGCGCAACGATCAGCACGATCGTCACGCCGGTTTTGGTTCGTGCATTGACCGTGGCCACCGACCTGAGCCTAGAGCCCGCGCTTGGCATTTCCAAAATCGTGGCCATAGTGACGGGGAATGTTCCAAGCCAGCGAGTTCTCAATCCTTGCCTGACATCCTCCCCACGACGCCGACTCCGGAGGCGGTCCGACCTGCGTGGCCAGCCGTGTTCGCGGCTCTGCTGGTCGGGGCTGGCGTCACCTTCGGCGTGATGCGTGCCTTTACACCGCCGCCGCCACCACCCGATGCTGTGGTCACGGTGGACCGCAGCTCCCCGGTGGTCACCGCCATCCGGGACCTGTCGCGACTGCAGACCGCCGAGTACCACATGGAGCGCGTCATCCAGCGCAAGGAGTCCCAGAAGCGTTTGTTTGGTCTCATCCAGGCGGACGACGCCATCCTGCTCGTCGCCGCAGCCGACGTCAGCGCCGGAGTCGATCTGAGTCAGCTCAAGGACTCCGACATCACCGTCGACTGGGAGAAGAAGTCGGCACGCATTCGACTTCCAGCACCCGAGGTGTTTGAGGCGCGCCTCGATAGCAAGCGGACGGTCGTGCACTCGCGGGAAACGGATCTTTTGGCGACGCGCAAAGAGACTCTGGAATCGAAGGCACGAGCGGAAGCCGAAAAGCAGCTGCGCGAAGCGGCGCGCAAAGCCGGCATCCTGGAGCGCGCCCGATCCGGAGCCAAGAAGACGGTCGAGTCGCTGGTCCGCTCGCTCGGCTATACGCAGGTCGACGTAACCTTTGTCGGCGACTAGTTTCCCCGCGCGGCGGATGACCACCGGGTCACCGTGCTGAAGCGAGTTTTCCGACGGAGCGGATCGCGGCAGCTTCTTCGGCGAGCCACTCTTTATCCGCACCGAGCAGCTTGAAATCCAACCCCTCAGGCCCGACGGCTAGACCGACGCTGAGCAGGTCCGCTGACACCAGCAACGCTCCCCGAGATAACTTGCCTCGCGTAGCGAGGATGCCCCAGGCTGACGAGC
>JAUIKB010000762.1 GCA_030430975.1 Polyangia bacterium | reverse complement strand
CCCGCACTTCTTGCGGATAGCGTGACTGCGGCGCCACCGGGACGCTCTCGCACTCCGTGAGCACCGCGTCGCGGTTCACTTCATCCGACATCGCAAGCCTCCGCTTCCTGGCGCGCGATCGCCGCGATCGCTTCCTCGCGGATCAGCTCCAACACGGCCAACGCCATGCCGAGACGTGGACCGGCGCGGCCGCTCGCCGCCACCGTCTCCAAGTCGAGTTGCTCGCGAGCCGCCACGTGTTCGAGCGCGCCCGGAGCGCCGGTGCGCGCACTGGCGTAGGCAGCCTTCAGGAGCAAATGCTCACGCGGCTGGGCAGAGAAGCGCATCATCAGATCGAGCGTGCTCTGATTCCACGCCACAACGACATCGCCCGGCGGCGAAAACGCATCCCAATCGCTACGCAGGCGCTCCGGCGACACGCCTGCTTCGAGCTCCGAGCGCTCGATCCCCATGTGCATCAGATGCTGGTCACTCGGGTACACTTCCGGCAGCACCAGTCGATCGAACGTCTCGCCGGTGCTAGGGCGAATCGCGCTCCACAACATCGTGCGACGACGCCGCGGTCGCTTTGGATCACCGAACGCTTCGCCGTACGCCACGACCATGCGGCTGAACGCAGCGACGAGCTGTCGATGGATGCGGCGCGGCCGGGTTCGCGTCTTCATGCGTTTCGCACGCTCGCTCGACGTCTCGATGTAGCGGATCTGATCGTCGATCATCGAATCGAACGCCTGCAGCAATTCGTCCAACCCGCGCAGGTCCGGCTCGAGCGCACGTAGCGCCCAGACCACCGCTTCGAGCGTCGACACGTGCAGATCCGAGGGTTCCCGACGGATCCGATAGTTGCTCGGCTGCGCCGGCGTCAGGCTGTAGCAAGGCAGATCATGCAGCCACGGGTTGTGCCGATAGACAGACTTCGCGTTGGCCCACGTGCCGTCGATCACGACCAAGCCGCTCGGACGCTCGCGCGGTTGTAGCGATTCGAGCGGTCGCGCGCCTGGCGCCGGATATAACACCCCCGTGCCGGGAGGCACCGCGACTTCGCGCGTCAATCCCGTCAGCGTCGCGTTGCGGGCCAGCGTCACCGAAGCCCGCGCGAAGCCCAGCTCGACGAACCGAACCGTGCCCAGGGGATGGAAGCGTTCGCGTGGATGCTGCAGCACGAACAGCTCGGTGCGGTTGTCGACCCGCGGAATCCGCGCACAAACGCACAGCTGTCGCGGCTTAAAGCACGTTAGGCAACGCTCGCGATGAGGAGTCTCTGCGACGTCGCTCACGCGGGCGACGGATTCGTATCCGAATCGAGAAACACCTCATGGATCTCGAGCGCATTCGGTCCCGCGAACATTTCCTTCGGCGGGCGGTTCTTGTGCGCCTCGGCAAACGAGGGACTCTTCGTCCAGGCCGTGAAGTCCTCGAAGGACGCCCACCACGTCTTAACCTCGTAAAACGCTGGCTTCTCTGGATCGGGCGACCACTGGCCGGTCTCCCGGTCGAGCGTCATCGGCCGCGGGCGCAGCACCTGGTTCCGGATGAAGCCAGGCGACTGGTCCACCAAATGAGCGCGGTCGCGAAACCGCTCTTCGAACTTCGCTTCCCACCCCGGCGCGACCGGAATGCGATTGGTGACGACGATCATGACGGCGGGCTACTCCGGCGGCGGTCCGCCGTACAGCGTCTTCGGCGGGTCGTCCTCATCGGCCGGCGGCGCATCGCCGGGATCGCCAGCGGCGCTGCCGTCATCCGTAGGCGCCCCGTCGTCGGGCGCGTCCGCGGGTGCGTCGTCGTCGTCATCATCATCGTCGTCCATCGGCGGGCCCCCGTAGATATCGCCGGCCGGCTCCGAAGGAGACTCCGATGGCGGCCCTCCGTACAGCGCTTGGCCGCCCCCGCCGCACGCTGGCAGCGCCGTAAGCGCTCCGACCGCAATTGCGGCACGAAAGCTCATCTGAGCACTGCGAGAGAGTCGCTTGGTCGGCACCGCGCGCGGCGGCGGCACACTCTCGATGACCGCTTCGCAAAATGGACACGCCGCCTCGGTCGCGCGGATATGGCGTTCGCACGTCGGGCACAGAAACAGATAGGCCATGATCGCTCCGTTATTTCTTTGGCTGAGGTTTCGACAAATCGGGGGGCGGCGCGCCGTATACGGCGGCGGGTGGCCCGTCCGGCTTCGGTGGCGTCGGCTTGGCCTCCGGAGCATCCGCCGGATCATCGGCGGGCGGCCCCCCGTAGATATCCGCACCCGCCGTATCGTCGGGGTTCGGCGCCACGCTGGGCTGGGGCGCCGGGGCCGTGGTGGTGGCATCCGGCGGCGCGGTGGGTGGCGGTGCGCCGTACGCGGGCGCGACCACCTCCGGGTCGGGTTTTTCGGCCTGCTTGTTCTGGCACGCCGGCATCACGAGCGCACTGGCGGCGATGGCCGCACCGAACCGCAGCTGAGCGCCGCGCGAAAGCCTCTTGCCACACACCGGTCGAGGCGCCGGCGCGCGCTGAACACTGACCCCGCAAAAAGGACAGCACGATTCACTGGCGCGGATGTGGCGACCACACCCGCCGCATGGATACAGATGGCTCACGGCGACTCCCGTCGAGCATAGTACCCCAAACTACGCCGGCGCGGCCACCGACCCCGGTGCGGACGCTCGTTCAGCCGCGTCGGGATCGTACCCAAGACCGGAGCGCAGCCAGCGCTCGACCTCGGTAATCGGCTCTCCCTTGCGCCGCGCGTAGTCCTTCACCTGGTCACGGTCGACCCGGCCAACGGTGAAATAGCGACTGTCCGGGTGACCCAACAGCAGCCCGCTCACGCTGGCAGCCGGAGACCTCGCGCACGACTCCGTCAGCGTCATCCCGATCTTCTCCGCCTCGAGAAGCGGAAACAGCTTCTTCTTCTCGCTGTGGTCGGGACACGCCGGGTACCCGAACGCTGGCCGTATCCCACGGTAGGCTTCCGCGATCAGCTGGTCGTTGGTGAGCTTCTCATCGGGCGCATACCACTGCCGGCGTGCCCGCTCGTGGATCAACTCGGCGAACGCCTCGGCCAGACGGTCCGCGAGCGCCTTGACCATGATCGCTGAGTAGTCGTCCAAGTCCTTTTCGTACCGCGCTGATAGCTCATCGGCACCGATGCCTGTCGTGACCGCAAACGCCCCGATGTAGTCGAGCTTGCCGCTGCCGACCGGAGCCACGAAATCCGCGAGGCTGCGGCTCTTGGCGCCGTCTTTGAGCAGCTGCTGACGCAGCATGTGGAAACGCAGCTTCTCCTCGCCGCGGCTCTCGTCCGTGTAGAGAACGATATCGTCGCCATCGCTCTGGGCTGGCCAGAACCCATACACCGCGTTGGCGGTCAACGACTCGTCGGCGATCAGCTTCGCGAGCAGCGCCTTGCCGTTCTCGAACAGGTCGCGCGCGGTCTCACCGTACTTCTCGCTCTCCAGAATAGCCGGGAACTTGCCCTTCAATTCCCAGGCCGTAAAAAAGAACGTCCAGTCGATGTACTTAGCGATCTCGGCTAGCGAGAACGACATCTCTGTCTTCAAACCGAGAAAACTCGGTTTCGCCGGCTGCTCGTCGAACGCAACGCCAACGCGGCGCTCGAGAGTGGTTGTGTAAGGCGTCAGCGGTTTTTGCCGCTTGTTTGAGTGAATTCGACGCAGCTTAGCCTGCTCGTCCAGGTTGTTTTTCTGATAGTCGGCCTTCTGCGCCGGGTCGATCAGACTCGCAACGACGTTGACCGCCCGGGACGCGTCGTGGACGTGAACACTCGGCTGGTCATATTCGGGCGCGATCTTCACCGCCGTGTGTTGTCGACTGGTCGTCGCCCCACCGATCAACAGCGGCACCTTGATGCCGCGCCGACGCATCTCTTTAGCGTTGGCGAC
>JAUIKB010000761.1 GCA_030430975.1 Polyangia bacterium | reverse complement strand
CCTGACGGGTCGACCACCGGAGGCATCGGCGGCGTGGGTGGCAACAGTGCCGGCGGCTCTGGAACCGCTGGAGCATCCGCCGCGGGCGGGACGGACAGTGGCTGTGCATGTGCACCGCCGCCACCCGCCGGCTGGACCTACACAACCGAGACCGCCTCGACAACATCGTGCGCCGCTACCGATCTCGGTATTTGGGGAACGGGCGCAGAAGACGACGGCTGCTCCGCCTGCAGTTGCGATGCTCCCTCCGGGACGTGCGGCCAAGTTCTGACGGTCGGCGACGGGTCGTGCGCAACCGCACCGCGCGCCGTACCCTTCTCGCAGACGGGAGAGTGCTATCTAGGCAAAGCCGGCGAGTACGGGCGCAACGACGGCATGTCCTTCAGCGGTAGCTGCACAGCGAGCGCAGCGATCACAGCTCCGCGCCTGACCGGTACCCAGCGTCTCTGCGAGACGGCAGCCAGCAGCTGCAATGGGCAGCAGTGCGTAGTTGAAAGCGCGGCCCTTTGCGTGTCGAAGTCTGGAACCGACCCGTGTCCGACCGGGTTCCCCACGCGGAACGTCTATGGCCAGACGATCACAGGCACACGCAGCTGTTCGGGCTGCAGCTGCGGTAGCCCCGCGGGCGTCGACTGCGGTGATGACCGACTGCGGGTCTGTGCCGGTTGTGCCGCTGCTTGCGGTGGCAACCTGAACGGCTGCCTGCCTATCGAGGATGTCGGGCTCATCGCACTCGGCGGCTTCGTTCCAACCGGTGGAACGTGTACGCCACAGGGGACGCCCACGGCGACAGGCTCACTCGGAATCGAGGCGGAACGCGTCGTGTGCTGCGCACCGTAGTGTCAAGCCACGGATGAATCAGGCCGAGACCTTCGCCGTCCGACCACGGCGGCGATCAGGGCCAGAAGAGCGATCGGCACGTGCTGGCGCCGGATCGGAACCGCGCAACCACACCCCGGCGACTCGTCGACTCCGCCGACCAGGTTCGGCGTTGCGCTGGACCCGGCGGTGCCGCTCGTCCCGGTCGAACCGCTGATTCCGCCCCCGAAACCCGCGCCGCCGCTGTCCGATCCACCGACCGATCCCGTCCCACCGGTCGTCGGAAAACCTCCAGCACCGCCTCCAACCCCAGCACCGCCTCCAACCCCAGCACCGCCTCCAGCCCCAGAGCATGGACCGCAGTCGGCCGAGCATTGATCGCACGACTCTTGCTCGGCTGCACACCGACCGTCGCCGCACGTCGCGGTGAGCTCCAGGTGCGCCGAGACGTACTTCACGCCGATCGGTCCGCCACGCTGGCTTGCGGCTTGTGATAGGCGCCGCATGTCTTAGCCGTCGAACCGCCGCACGGATTGACCGTGAGGTGGAACTGAGGCGCATCAATGCTCCCCGGAGATGTTCCGGACAAGTCGATCGTCGCCGTCTTCGAGCCTGGCCCGCTAAAGCTCATCGTGTCGACACCGCCGCTCCAATCGTGGACGAACACGTAACGCTGCGGCGTCGGCTTGATGAAATTCGGGATGTTGAGCTCCCCCGTACAGAGCATCCAGTCGCAACCGCCCGGCTCGCCCAGATAAAAAAAGCCATTACGCGTGACAGGTGCACGCTGGCGGGCAGAGTAGATTGGCAGCCGAACCGGGCCGCGTGGTTTTGCGCCCCGTAGGGGTCCGATCACCCGGACGCGTCGGTAGCTATCGACTGGCGCCACTGGGAAGGTGTCATTCCGGTGTGCCTTCGAAACGCTTCTGCAAGATTCTGGACCTTAGCGAATCCTACGGTCAAAGCTACGGCAAGCACTTTCTGATCCGTGTGGCGCAGCAACAACATGGCGCGTTCAACCCGGGCAAGCTCAAGCTGACGTCGGAACGACGTCGATTCCTGTTGCAGTTCACGCTGCAGCCGTCGCGTCGACATTTCCAGGGCCTCAGAACACGCAGCGAGGCGCGCGGTCTCTAGATTAGCAGAGAGCCATGCCTGTACACGGAGGAGCACCGGCGTGTCGCTCTGCGCCCGCTTGATCAGAGCTTCCAGCTCGGGAACCGGGAACCTCGGATGCCCGCAACTCGTCACCGCCTCGAGTAGATCTGTATGGAAACTGACAGGGAACGGATCGTTCAACACTCGCGAGTAGCCGGCGATCACCGCCGCTCCGATCCCACCGGCGTGCACAACCGTCGATCGGTCAACGTTGCGACTAAACGCCTCGCGATGCTTAGACATGAACGACACAAAGCGCAGGAACGCTTCGTGATCGACATGAGTGACACCCCGTAGATCAACCAGCGATTGGTAGCGCTGCGGCCACGTCAGCTCGGGCACAAGCGCCTTCGTCAGGACGTCGATGTCGGTCGTCGTGGGCCGGCCCCAGACCGAGATACATCGCAGCCCAGGTTCAACAAACCAACACAAAAGCTGGTGCGACAGCACTACCGCACCGATCGGCTCTTGCACATACTGATGCAGCGGAACGACTCGCAAGACGGGAGCCGAATCGCTCACAGCCAGCAGCTCCCAGCAACTCGCGAAGTGCCTCTGCGCCGCGTCCCAGACCGAGCCCGTTTGCGCATCGTGCCGATCGATGGCTCGACCAAGTGCAGCTCAGCCGCAGCTAGGTTCCTTCGCTTGGATGCCTTCGTGTGATGCGCAATCATCAAAACCAAGCGCACTCGGCGCCGCTATCGAGCGTACGTTAGCACGAGAGCCCGCGGCTACGGACCCACCTTCATCACGAAGCCATCGCGGACGCCGATCACGGAAAAGGAATCGACTTTGAACGGCCAGTCCGCACCACCGTCCAACCGCTGCATCGCACCACGACACCGTTGCCCACATCGCTCGGCCTCGCGTCGAAGTTGGCTGCCTTCGGTTCGGATGGTTGGGTACATTGCCCTTCGGGATATGGGAGCGCGCGAGACGAATTGGAGCAGGCTACGCACCATGAAGGGTGCCGCGCGACAGAACGCTTCCCACACTTCGTCGGGGGCGACGTCCGCGACAGCTACCCTTTAGGTTCGCTGCGTCCCGCAAGCCTGAAGGACTTCGACTCCACCACGCTGTGCGCCCTTCACAAGCCAACGCCCGAAAGGTGAAGCGCGGTCATGCAGGGCGTCGTCAACATGCTCCGAGTTGCGCTACTCGATCCGATGTGCCGGCAGACGATTTGACAGAAGATGAGTCGGTCGGCGTCCTCGCGGGTGTCATTGAGCCGAACTGCTACGGTGCCTGCTTGACTCCGCATGCTGGCGTGAGCAGCGGCAACCATCCGATCGCCAATTTGCGCGACTTTTCCGCCATTGACCGCACCATCGCCTGGCGTGCCTTGTGTTTCTTACGCGCGCGCTGGGTCAGTTGTGCGCGATCGGCGCGGTTGGGTTTACGCCATTCGATGCAGTCTTCCCTTGCGCGCCGCGCGCAGATGTTCGTTGTGCTCGCGCTGTCTAATTGCATCTGGAGAATACGAGCCGATCGGTCGTTCAGGTGCTTGAGCCACTTCGCGGGCGTCTGCGCTAGCTCGGTCAGTCCAGCGATGGTGGTCGCAAACAGCAACTTAGACTCGTTATCGTCGATGCTGAATTCGTAGTGGTCGAAGACGAATTCGGGCCCGCGATCTTTGAAAGCCAGCTGCACTTCGGGCTCGTCGCCCGTACGTTGGATCAACCGGACCACCATCTCCGTCGGGTCCGGAACGACGCGCGTCGGATCGAATCGAATAATCAGCGCGCGCATTCCAGGCGATTCCACGTCATCGTCCCAGGTCGACAATACGAACCGGAATCCGTCGAACTCCCAAGGTCGTCGAGCGGGGCGCCGTCCCAGCGCCGTTTCTTTAGCCACATAGCAATCCATCAAGGTCTTCGCTCGCTCATGACTGCCGCGCGCGAGCCGGCCCTC